>JBELBG010000098.1:0-5980 GCA_042095435.1 Thiotrichaceae bacterium
AGAATGAATATAAGCAGTGTTGTGAAGAATTAATTACAGCAATAAATAATAATGTTTCTATTGATAATGGTTGTTGTTTTTATTCAGCTGAACCCTTGGCTAAAAAAGGGAAAGTTGCTTTTGTTTACCCCGGTTCAGGCAATCATTTCTATGGAATGGGGCAGGAACTTGGCATTAGCTTTCCTAATGTGTTGGAACAATTGAATAAAGAAAATAACAGTCTTGCATCACAGTTTGCTAACGGTCGGTTTTGGAATGACCAAGATGATAAAAACAACCATGGTAATGTATTAAGTCATGAGGAAGTTATATTTGGGCAGGTTTGGTTAGGCACGTTTGTCAGCGATGTTGTCTCCAGTTTTAATATTAAGCCTGATGCTATTATTGGATATAGCTTGGGCGAAACAGCAGGTTTCTTTTCTACACGTACATGGAAAGCACGTGATGAAATGTTAAAACGCATTCAACAAAGTACCTTGTTTACAGAAGAATTGACCGGCGCATGTACTTCTGTACAAAAAGCTTGGGGAACAGATGAATCAATAGAGTGGGCATTAGGTGTGGTAAATGCGAGTGCTGAAAAAGTAAAAACTGTTCTGGAATTGTATGAACGTGTTTATTTATTAATTATTAATACGCCAAATGAATGTGTTATTGGTGGTGATAAAGCTGAATTACACAAAGCAATTCAAGAATTGGCTGTACACTTCCACCCATTAACCGGAGTAACTACTGTTCATTGTGAGGTGGCTAAGCCTGTAGAAAAAGCCTACCGCGATTTACATGTCTTTGAAACGACACCGCCAGAACATGTCACGTTCTATAGTGGTATTCGTGGCGGTGCTTATGACGTCACTCAGGATTCGGCAGCAGATTCTATTCTTGATCAGGCTTTAGCTCCATTTGATTATACCAAAGTAATAAATAGCGCTTATCAGGATGGCGTCCGGTTATTTGTCGAAATGGGACCAGGTAATTCGTGTACAAGAATGATTGGTCAGATTCTTGAAGGTAAAGAACATTATGCTAATGCGATTTGTGTAAAGGGCCAAAACAGTGTTGATAATGCTTTGCAAGTTATTGCCAAACTCTATGTTGAAGGTGTTGATGTTGATTTTTCAGCATTACAAGCAGAAAACAAAAACAGTAGAAAAGAGTATAAAAAATACGTTAGTGTAAAAACGGGCGGCCAACCTTTTAACGTACCACAACCACCTGTACGGAAACCTGAAGCAGTTAAACAAAAGCAAACTGAAATAAAAGAATCTGTTTCAGAAAAAAACAAGAACAATGACGTTTTAACCCCATTACCGATGGCAGCGAATGGTGATTTTCAACCCACCATTGAACAAATGCAGTTAACTGAACAGGCCAGAGCAGAAGCACAGGAAACTTTTCTGCGTATTAGTCAGGGTATGACAGAAACTCTGTCGCAGGCGATAAATATGCAGATGCATTTATTGAATAATGGCAGTATTGACGTGTCGCAAGTAAACGCAAGACAAGAACAAGCAATTAGAAAAGATTGTTTATTTGATCGTGAACAATGCATGGAGATCGCAATAGGCTCCATCGAAAATGTACTGGGTGCTGAGTTTGCAGATATTGATAATTATCCTACAAGAGTCCGTTTGCCTGATGAACCTTTAATGCTTGCTGATCGTATTATCAGTATAGACGGCGAAATTGATTCATTAAAAAACAATCCAAATACAAATGGTCGTGTTATCACAGAACATGATGTTTTACCGGGGTCATGGTATCTTGACCAAGGTCGGATACCAACATGCATCGCCGTAGAAGCAGGACAGGCTGATTTATTCTTGTCCGGTTATTTAGGTATTGATCATATAACCAAAGGTCTCGCTGTTTATCGTTTACTTGATGCGAAGATTACTTTTCATGGGTCATTACCGGAAGCAGGTCAAACAATCCACTATGATATCCGTATTAATGAATTCTTCCGTCAGGATGATACCTATTTATTCCGCTTTAACTTTGAAGGTACGGTAAATGGAGAACCATTGTTAACAATGACTGAAGGTTGTGCCGGTTTCTTTACTCAGCAAGAACTGGATGCGGGCAAGGGTATTGTGCTAACCAATATTGAGAAGCAACAAGCACAAGGTGCTTATACTCGGGGCTATGAAGAACTACTTGCTATGCAGGTTGAAAGTTATAACGATGAGCAATTAAACGCTTTGCGACAAGGTGATTTAGCCGGGTGCTTTGGTGAAAGGTTTAATGATATTAATTTAACTAAGCCTGTTGGTTTGCCAAGTGGTCGAATGACATTAGTACACCGTATTCTTAACCTTGATCCAACAGCAGGTCGTTTTGGAATAGGACAGATTACCGGTGAAGCAGATATTCATCCGGATGACTGGTTCTTAACCTGTCATTTTGTCGATGATCGTGTGATGCCCGGTACGTTAATGTATGAATGTTGCTTACATACGCTGCGTGTTTATTTGTTGCGTATGGGCTGGATTGGTGATGCCGATGAATTTGTTTATGAGCCGATTGTTGGTGAAGTCAGTCAATTAAAATGTCGCGGGCAAGTTACTGAAGAAACAAAAGCCGTACAGTATGAAATCACATTAAAAGAAATTGGCTACCATGCTGATGGTACGCCTTATGTTTTGGCAGATGCGTTAATGTATGGCGATCATCGTGCTATTGTGCAGATGAAAAATATGTCCGTGCAATTAACCGGGCTAAAGCGTGAAAAATTAGAAGCACGTTGGTCAAACCAAACAATTACAAATACTAAGCAGATATTATTTGATAATGATTCCATTCTTGCTTTTGCTGAAGGTAATCCTTCCGAAGCTTTCGGTGATAGGTATAAAATTTTTGATAATGAGCGAAAGATTGCACGCTTACCAAGACCGCCTTACAAATTTCTCGATCAAATTGTTTCGATTAAAGATTGTGAACAATGGGTGCTTAAAGCGGGCGGAGTTATCGAAGCGGAATATCAGGTGCCTGTTGATGAATGGTATTTTACTGAAGATAACCAACCTTATATGCCGTTTGCCGTATTACTTGAAGTTGCATTACAGCCTTGTGGCTGGTTAGCAGCATATTTAGGTTCTGCATTAACCAGCGATGTTGATATCTCATTTAGAAATCTGGGTGGTAAAGCGACACAGTTTTTGCAGGTTACGCCAGATATAGGTAGGTTGACAACGAAAGTAAAGATGACCAATGTCTCTCAATCTGGCGGCATGATTATTCAGCATTATGACTATGAAATGACATGCAAAAAAGGCTTGGTTTATAAAGGCAATACCTATTTTGGTTTTTTCTCCAAACAGGCTTTAGCCGACCAAATCGGAATTCGTGATGTAGTGCCGTATCAAGCAACTGAAAAAGAACAGGCGAGAGCAAGCTCGTTTCCATACCCTAATAAAGCACCTATGCCAGCCGATATGATGCGCATGGTCGATGAAATTAGTCTTTATGATCCGGAAGGCGGACCGAATAAGCTTGGCCTTATCGAAGGCAAAGCAAAGGTCAAAGAAGAATCCTGGTTTTTCAAAGCGCATTTTTATGAAGATCCAGTTTGGCCGGGTTCATTGGGACTGGAGTCATTCATGCAATTATTGAAGGTTTTTGCTTGGGAACGCTGGAAAGGAGAGCTGGAAGAGGGCCATTTTTCCTTTGAAAGTATGGCATTAAATCATCTACATGAGTGGATTTATCGAGGTCAAATCCTGCCCGTCGATGACGAAGTAACAGTTCAGGCCGTCATTACAAAGATAGATAACGCCTCAAAAACAATAAAAGCGGATGGTTTTTTGACTGTAGATGGCAGAATTATCTATCAGATGAAAGATTTTACGCTCCGAATCGCATAAAATGCTGAAATGAAATATTCACACGTACAAATGGAATCTATCGGTTACGAGTTACCGCCTGTGGTCGTGACTTCTGAGGATTTAGAGCAGCGTCTTATGCCCATGTATGACGCTCTACATATTGCCCCCGGCCAATTACAAGCCTTAACTGGAATCAGCGAGCGTCGTTGGTGGGAAGAAGGCCATGTGCTTTCCCATGGTGCTGCCGCTGCGGCGCGTAAAGCCTTGGAACAATCCAACGTTGAAGCGAAAGATATTGAAGCTTTGGTATATACCGGAGTTTGTCGTGAAAACTTTGAGCCGGCAACCGCGTGTGCAGTGGCTGCACAGTTAGGCATTAGAGACGATGCCAATATTTACGATATTTCCAATGCCTGTCTAGGCGTGATGAATGGCATTATCGATATTGCCAATCGTATTGAATTAAAACAAATTCGGGCTGGCATGGTGGTGTCATGTGAAACATCGCGTGAAATTGTAGAAATTATGATTGAACGTATGTTGAAAGACAAAAGCATTAATATGTTTACAAACTCTTTAGCAACGTTGACGGGTGGTTCAGGTGCTGCCGCAGTATTATTAACAGATGGTTCTTTTGATAATAAAGATACGCACCGTTTAATTGGCGGCGCGAATCAGTCTGCTCCGGAACATCATGAACTTTGCCGTTGGGGTGTGACTATGACGCCGCAAGCGATAGGTGATTTGGTTTTTTCTCCGGATAAACTATTAGCAGCTATCGACCAAGTTATGGAGCCAGAAGTGATTCCTTCTGTTATGAAAGAAGTCATGTCCAGTGAGAAACTACCGCCAGCATTAGCGAGTATTATGCCAAAAGACACTTTACCTTCAGTCGTTTCAGAAATTATGTCGACTGACTCTGTTGCTGTGTTAAAACACGGTGCCAAGCTAGGCGTTAAAACCTGGGGATCTTTTCTTGGCAAGATGGGGTGGGCAAGAGATCAGGTCGATAAAGTGATTTGTCATCAGGTTGGCGAAGGCCATCGCGATACTATATTAAAAGAATTAGGGATTGCACCGGGAAAAGATTTTAGTACCTATAAATATCTGGGAAATATAGGCACAGTTTCAATTCCTCTAACAGCAGCAATTGCTGAACAGAGAAAGTTCTTAAAGAAAGGTGAGCGTGTGAGCTTTCTTGGTATTGGTAGTGGCTTGAATTGTTTGATGTTGGGTTGGGAGTGGTAGTCGTTCTTTTTTAATATCATATTGATATTAATAAGAGCAGATAAAAGCCTGCATTTTCAATTACTAAAGTATGAGTTAAGTTTTTAGCCGTTGTAGTCATATCAGCATTATAGGTAGTTGCAATCACCTTTTTTATTTCATAAAGCTGCTTAAACTTAAAGAAAGATTCTCTTATTTTAAATTGTTGAATAGCAGGATATTCAGTACACTATCGACTTTAAAGTAATAATTATTTTTAATAAAATCAATTAGATATGAACTTCCCCGATTACCCGTCAAATTCGTCAGCTTATTTCGAAGTGAATAATTTGAAAATGCATTATCTTGAGGGTGGTAAAGATAATGATGAAACACTGGTGATGATCCACGGAAATCCTAGTTGGTCATTTTATTATCGAAACCTGTTTAATGCCTTAATTGATAAATACTATTGTATTGTTCCAGATCACATTGGTATGGGCTTATCAGACAAACCCGATGATGATAGATACAATTTTAGCTTGAAGGAACGAGTGGATAATCTGGAAGCTTTATTAGACTCTACAGCAAGTAATAATAACTTAACGCTTATTGTCCATGATTGGGGTGGAATGATTGGTTTAGCTTATGCCACACGTTATCCGGACAGAATAAAACGATTAATTATTTCTAATACAGCAGGCTTTCATATTCCTAAAGGTAAACAGGTTCCTTGGCAGTTAAAGTTAACCCGGACACCTGTTATTGGTGCATTATTAAATCAGGGCTTTAATGCATTTCCAAAAGGTGCAGTAAGTAAGTGTGTTACCCGCAAACCAATGTTAAAAGAAGTCGGACAAGCTTATATTGCACCCTATGATAGTTGGACAAATCGTTTGTCAGTATTACGTTTTGTCGAAGATATTCCGCTTGCTAAAAATCATATTTCT
>JBELBG010000099.1:0-5903 GCA_042095435.1 Thiotrichaceae bacterium
GGCCAATAATAAAGGTTATTTCACCTGGTTTTTTAATCATGCTGTTTCGAGGCCATAAATAACCGGCATTATGTGCGATTGGAACAATATTGGTACTCGACTTTTCTGCCAGCAAACCTCCGCCGGGCAGGTATTTT
Source organism: Thiotrichaceae bacterium (assembly GCA_042095435.1). Classification (GTDB taxonomy): domain Bacteria; phylum Pseudomonadota; class Gammaproteobacteria; order Eutrophobiales; family Eutrophobiaceae; genus UBA7359. The sequence continues at coordinate 138 of JBELBG010000099.1, forward strand.
CCTTTCTTTCCGGGCGCAATGCGTGTTCCTTCCGGAAAGATAATCACCCATAAATTTAATTTTAAACGTTCACAGCCTTGTTCAACGATTTGACGAAATGATTTCACTGCTGATCCGCGATCTATTGCAATCGGTTGCATTGATGCCAGTCCCCAGCCATAAATCGGGATCTGTAATAACTCTCGTTTTAGTATCCACACTTGTGGAACGAAGATAAGTTGTAATGCCAGCGTTTCAAAAGCAGATTGATGATTACACATGACAATGCACGGTTTCTCAGGAATATTATCCAGTCCTTCAATTTTGTATTTAACACCGCAACATACTCTTAACCAATAAAGGTTAAAAGCTGCCCATCGCGAGATTAGGTAATACCGTGTTTCAAATTTTAGTGGAAAAATAATAACACCGAGCGGCGCAAAGAACAGCGTACTAATGATTTGCCCAATGTAAAAAAACAGGGAACGAATAAGCAGCATTATTTTGAGTTAATAATTTTCTCGTTAACAAATGAAGCGAGGCTGTTATAAATTGGAATACCGTTCGGAACCAGACCTTGCTCAATTTCTGACTGACCTTTGCCTGTACGAACGAGTATCGGTTTGCCGCCGGCACTTTGAGCTGCTTTAACGTCTGTCATTTTATCACCAACACAATAGACTTTATTTAAAGAGATGCGCAGTCGTTCCGAAATTTCATAATACAGTCCCGGCTTAGGTTTGCGACATTGGCAGTCGTCTTTTGGTAAATGCGGACAAAAGAAAATAGCATCAATAACGCCGCCATATTGAGCAAGATGTGAGCTCATTTTTCTATGGATGGCATTCAGATCATCAATAGTAAATAATTTACGTCCGACACCGGATTGATTTGTCGCAATAACAATTTGATAACCGTTTTTTGATAGCGTAGAAATCGCTTCAAGGCTACCTTCTATTGCTTGCCATTCTTGAGGAGACTTGATGTATTCATCAGAGTCTTCATTAATAACACCATCGCGATCAAGAATAATAAGAGGCATAATTGTTTAGTTTAACTCTGTAGTTTCGATATATCTGCTGTTTGTAAAAATAATGCACTTAAACTGTTCAGCAGCGCCAATCTATTCATTTTAGTCGCTTCATCTTCACAATTCACCATGACATTATCAAAAAAGTCATCAATGTTTTCACGTAAACCAGCCAGTTCTGTTAAAGCCGATTTATAATCGCGTTTTTCAATAAGTGGTGAAACACGTTTTTCATATTCATCCAGTGATTCCGCTAGTGTTTTTTCAGCATTTTCAACAAGCAAAGAATGAACAATTTTATTAATATCAGTGACATCAGATTTTTTTAATATATTACTGATTCGTTTGTTTGCTGCTGCAAGGCTTTCTGCTTCGCTGAGTTTTCTAAACTCTGTTACGGCTACTAATCGATGGTGAAAATCCAAAGGTTTATTGGTATTGATTGCCAGAACTGATTCAAAGCTATCTGCACTGACATTTTCATCCAGATAATAGCGACGCATTCTTTCCATCAAAAATTGATAAACTTCATCAGTACATTTCTCGGCATTAATATCACTTGTAAAATTTGATGCTGTTGTAGAAATAAGATCTTTTAAATCAATATCCAGTTTACATTCAATAATGATACGTAAAAGCCCAATAGCTGAACGACGTAAACCAAAAGGATCCTTATCACCTGTTGGCGCTTTTCCAATAGAAAAAATACCCACAAGACTGTCAATCTTTTCACTTATCGCAAGACATTGACCGATAGTAGTTGACGGTAGCTTATCACCGGCAAAACGAGGCATGTAATACTCTTCTATAGCAACCGCAACATCGTTGTCTTCGTCATTTGCCTCAGCGTAATAGCGGCCCATAGTGCCCTGTAAATCAGGGAATTCCGAAACCATGTCGGTAAGCAAATCACATAAACAGAGTTCTGCTGCGCGTTTCGCTTTCTCAACATCGGCACCTAATAGTGTTGCCAGGCTTGAAGTGGTTTTTATCAAGCGTCCAGACTTATCTGCAAGAGAACCCAGCTGTTTTTGATAAATGACTTTTTCTAATGCTTCTATATGATTAGCTAACCCGTGTTTTAAGTCTCGCTCCCAGAAAAAAGCAGCATCGCTTAACCGAGGTTGTATTACACGTTCATTACCCTGTTTTATTAATGCTGGATTATTACTTTCTATATTGGCAACACTGATAAAACACGCTAACAGCTTTCCGTCTTCATCTACAACAGGAAAGTATTTTTGGTGATCCTGCATCGATGAGACCAATACTTCTTTAGGTAGTTTGAGAAAGTCAGGGTTAAAGTCGCCGGAAAAACTGACTGGCCACTCTACTAAGGATGTAACTTCATCTAATAAATCCGAATCAATTATCGCTTCACCATTATTTTTTTCAGCAATATCTTTAACTTGTGTTTCAATAACAGCACTTCGTTCAGTATAGTCTGCTAAAACATACGCTTCATTTTTCAGTGTTTCGACATAAGTTTCAGCGGATGTGATTGTGATTGCCTCGGGGTGATGAAAGCGATGTCCGAAACTGGTTTTGCCACTACGAACGCCCATGATTTCACAGTCGATGTAATTATTACCTAAAAGTACCAATGCCCATTTTATTGGGCGAACAAATTCAACATCACTATCACCCCAGCGCATACGTTTTGCGATAGGCAATCTGTTTAATGCTGTTTCAATCATGTCAGGTAATAATTCGGAAGTGTTCTTACCTTTGACTACTGTGTCAAACGCAAGCCATTCACCTTTATCTGTTTTTAATTTATCCAGTTGCTCAACACTTACACCGCAGGATTTTGCAAAGCCTTCTGTTGCTTTAGTTGGTTTGCCGTTATCATCAAAAGCAACAGAAACTGAAGGGCCACGTCGTTGTTGCTGTTTATCTTCTTGGGAGACTTCCAGATCTGATAGAACTATTGCAAGTCTGCGCGGTGTTGCATACCAATTTGCTGTACTAAATTTCAGTTCAGCGTCATTTAAAGATTGAACCATTTCATTTTTAAATGCGCTGGCCAGCCTTTTTAGCGATTTCGGAGGAAGTTCTTCTGTTCCGATTTCAATTAATAAATTTTGTGTCTTACTCATGTTGATAAATATAAATTCTATTTTTCATTCAATAATGGAAAGCCTAATGTTTCGCGACTTTCATAGTAGGTTTGTGCAACGGCACGAGAGAGTGTTCTGACCCGTAAAATATATCGTTGTCGCTCCGTCACCGATATCGCACTTCTGGCATCGAGTAAATTAAAAGTGTGTGATGCTTTCATTGTCATTTCATAAGCAGGTAAAGGCAAACCTTCTTCAATGAGTTTTTGTGATTCCTGCTCACAGGTATCAAACCAGCTAAATAATGATTCGGTGTTCGCTAACTCAAAGTTATAACGTGACATCTCGACTTCGTTCTGGTGGAAAACATCACCATAAGTCACGATATTTTCGCCAGTATCTGTCCAGACTAGATCAAAAATATTACTGTGGCCTTGCAGGCACATGGCGATACGTTCCAGGCCATAGGTGATCTCGCCGGTGACAGGTTTACAGTCCAGGCCACCAATTTGCTGGAAATACGTGAATTGGCTGATTTCCATACCATCGAGCCAAACTTCCCAACCTAGCCCCCAGGCACCTAATGTCGGTGATTCCCAATTGTCTTCAACAAAGCGGATATCATGTGCAGCAGTATCAACACCAACGGCTTCTAATGAATCCAGATACAGTTGTTGGATATCGTCTGGAGACGGTTTTAGTACAACCTGGAATTGGTAGTAGTGTTGTAATCGATTTGGATTTTCACCATAGCGTCCATCTGTAGGGCGACGACAGGGCTGCACATAGGCCGCGCGCCAGGGTTCCGGGCCAATTGCACGTAAAAATGTGGCTGGATGAAAGGTTCCTGCTCCCATTTCCATATCGTAGGGTTGTGCAATGGCGCAACCATGGTCAGACCAATATTGCTGTAATTTAAAAATGAGCTGTTGAAAGCTCAATTTTGTACCTGAAACTTCTTTTTGCTTATTATCTTGAGACATCTAGTTAAACCAATTTAAGAGGCAGGAAGTATACCGTGTGTGACTTACGATGTGTATTCAGCTAATTGAAAAGAATGCTCAAGTTCTTACCAGAAATTGCCGTTAAGCGGATATCGAGCGAATGACTACACAGTATAGAACTTTGAAACAGATAACACTGACCGTTTCCGAGACTGCACACTGGTATGCGCTGATAGATAGAGCAGTGCATGTTGCCTGTCATTTGTTGCCGCAGGGGGTTGAAGACTATTTAGTTCGACTTTTCATGCGTGTTGAGAAGAATGAGGCAATGCCTTTGCAAGATATGGCTGACAGAACTGAAACAGAGAGCGCTGAGCGTAAGCTACAGAAACTGGCAGACCGGTGTTTGATGCTATGCGGGTTTTATCCGGAAGCAAGCGAAGAATACGGTATTGCTATAGATGAGTTCATTGAAATGGGAGTCGAGTCTTACAGGAAACTGTCTTCAATAGAGAGTGGTGAAAATGAAATTATCTATTCATATCTGACAGAAAACTTTGTGCAAGTCTCTGAACTATTGAACTATATTAATCAAGTTTCTCATAAAAATGTGACTAAACCTTGTTATAAAACAGTTGTTAGTAACGAGGAAATAAACCTTCCGCAAAAGCAAATCGCAAACATTTCATTTAGTAGACCTATTTCACACCGCGTTTTGAACTAATAGGGAAGTATAAAAGTTCAGAATAGAACACGAATTCTGTTTAACTATATGAGGGCATACTTTAAATAAATACAGAGGGGGCATAAAAATAACGAGGTATATTTATGTCAATAAAAAACGGAGAAGAAAAAGCATTATTAGATAAGTCAATTTTAAAAGAGTTAAAATTGATAATGGAAGATGAGTTTACGGAAATTTTACAAGTATTTTTAGAAGAGTCCGTAGGCTTGATGTCTGAAATACATCAGGTATTTGAACAAGCTCCTAAAGAGGCAGCAGGAAAAGTACATGCGCTTAAATCTTGTAGTAATAATGTAGGTGCAATATATTTAAGCGAAATAGCCGAAGAGATAAGACAACACCTTATTGATAATGAAATAACTGTTGCTAAAGACAAGTTAGATGAATTACAGGATGTTTTTACACAGTCATATGGACAGGTAAAACAATACATGAAAGATTATATGGATAAAGTTGCTTAATTCAGAAAACAAAAGCGATTTACATGGGAAAAGAAGCAAGAAAAAAGCTGTTAATTATTGATGATGATATTGATATGCGTCGATTAATTAAACATGGACTGGAAAAACAGGGCTATATGGTTCTTGAAGCCAGTGATGGCGTTTCTGGCTTTGAAAAATTTGAATCAACGGTTCTTGATCTGGTTATAGCGGATGTCAGGATGCCAGGCATGGATGGATTTGAGTTTTGTGAAAAAGCAACTCAAAGCAACTGCAATAAACATATTCCTATTATGATTATGACTGCGAGTGATGATTATGGCTCAGTCAATAAGGCTTATGAAAAAGGCGCAACCGACTTTATCTCTAAGCCTGTTAATCTGGCAAAGTTAAAGCACCGAGTTAAATTTTCATTACGGGCATACGAAACATCTGCAACATTGGCGAGTAGTGAACGTCAACTATTGTCTGCACAAAAGTTAGCGAAGCTAGGTGCATGGGTTTACGATGTTGAAGATAAGCAATTTCATTGCTCAGATGAGGTAGCTAAAATATTTGGCATCAGTCA
>JBELBG010000100.1:0-2135 GCA_042095435.1 Thiotrichaceae bacterium
TCAATATGAATTTCGTGAAGACATAAACTTTCGTCGTAACGAAGAGCTAGCAAAAATACAAAAAATAGTTTTTGAAGCAGTGCAAAAAGTTTCTAAAGACAATGGTTATGATATTGTTTTAAGCGAAGGTGTTGTTTTTGCTAGTGCGAAAGCTGACATGACACAATTAGTTATAGATGTTTTAAATAAAAAGTAGTTATTTTTTTAATTCGCCAATTTAGTAATGGTCTAATAATCTGATGGTAGCCACGCTTGCAGAATTGTCTGAAATTTGTGGAGCAAGATTGGAAGGTGATGCTGATTGTGAAATTGTAGCCGTTAATACATTAAGTAAGGCTGTAAAGGGTGAGCTTACTTTTTTGTCCAACCGTCATTATGCAAATCAGTTAGCAGAAACAAATGCTTCCGCTGTTATATTAGCGGAAGAAGACTTTAATAGTTGTCCGACTAATTCTCTGGTTAGTTCAAACCCCTATTTAGCTTATGCCAAAGCTGCTAATCACCTTTATCCACATGATGTGCATGACGGGAATATTGATAGTCATGCGATTATTGCAGAAAGTTGCATTATTGATAATTCATCCAGTATTTCAGCAAATGTAGTTATTGGTGATAATGTTAAGGTAGCTGCCGGGGTTTATATTGGCCCTGGATGCGTAATTGAAGAGAACGTGGAAATAGGAAAAAACTCTTCATTACTTGCAAATGTAACGATTAGAAAGGGAGTTGTATTAGGAGAAAATGTAACGCTACACCCTGGCGTCGTTATCGGTGCAGACGGATTTGGAATGGCACAGGAAAATGGTAAATGGTTGAATATTCCTCAAATAGGCTCGGTTAGAATTGGGAATAATGTTGATGTAGGAGCAAATTCAACAATTGATAGGGGCGCAATAGAAGATACTGTTATTGCTGATGGTGTAAAAATTGATAATCAGGTTCAAATTGGTCATAACGTTTTTGTAGGAGAAGATACAGCTATAGCTGGGTGTGCGGCTATTGCTGGAAGCACAGTTATAGGTAAGCGCTGTATGTTAGGCGGTGCTACATGCATTAGTGGACATATAGAAATTGCTGATGATGTTATTGTTACGGGAATGTCCGGCGTGGCTAATTCAATTAAGGCTACCGGTGTTTATTCTTCCGGTTTACCTGTGACAGACAATAGAACATGGCGTAGAAATATAGTGCGTTTTAAGAAACTGGACGAGATTTTAAAAAAAATAACGAGATAAAATTATATAGGTAATCATATGCAAGATACTTCATCAGTTGTTGATGTTGAAAAAATTAAAACAATTTTGCCTCATCGTTATCCTTTTTTGCTTGTTGATCGTGTATTAGAAGTAGAAAAAGGAAGCCATATTAAAACGGTAAAAAACGTCTCAGTGAACGAACCTTTTTTTCAGGGACACTTTCCAAATAAATCAGTAATGCCGGGGGTATTAATAATTGAAGCGCTTGCTCAGTCTGCAGCTTTGTTAGGTGCTTTGGGTTTTGATGAAAACCGGGCAACAGAAGATGATTTGTATTACCTTGTAGGCGTAGATAAATCTCGTTTTAGAAAGCCAGTTGTTCCTGGCGATCAACTTGTGCTTGATGTTAAGTTTTTAACAGTTAGAAGGAATATTTGGAAGTTTGAAGCCTCAGCTTATGTTGATTCAAAAATAGTTGCTTCCGCCGAGTTACTAACAACACTCATGGAGTAAATCCATGATACATCCCACAGCAATTATTCACCCTGAAGCAAAAATCGATGCCGATGTAGAAATTGGTGCTTATTCTATAATTGGAGAAAATGTTTTTATTGCATCAGGAACAAATATAGATTCCCACGTTGTTATAAATGGCCCTACGACCATTGGAAAGAATAATAAAATAGCAAGCTTCTGTTCTTTGGGTGGCGACCCGCAAGATAAAAAATATCAGGGTGAAACAGACTCGACTCTGGAAATAGGTAATAACAATACAATTCGTGAATACGTTTCTATAAACAGAGGCACGGCAGATGGTGGTGGCAAGACTATTATTGGCGATGATAATTGGATCATGGCTTATGTACATATCGCCCATGATTGCATGGTAGGCTGTAATACTATTTTTGCTAACAATGCCACGCTAGCAGGGCATGTTAC
>JBELBG010000100.1:2145-5878 GCA_042095435.1 Thiotrichaceae bacterium
ATTGATGATTACGCTATTTTAGGAGGCTTTAGCGGTGTTCATCAGTTTTGCCGAATTGGTAGTTATAGTTTTTCTGCAATATCTTCAGTTATTGTCAAAGATGTTCCGCCTTATGTATTAGTTTCCGGTAATACGGCAAAACCATCCGGCTTAAACCGAGAAGGCTTAAAGCGACATGGTTTTGATAATGAAACAATTAATATTCTACGCAAAGCGTATAAGGCAATATACCGCGAAGGCCTGATACTCAAGGATGCGCTTGATGTATTAGCTGAACTATGCAAAGAATCAGAAAAAGTTGAATTAATGCGTTCATTTATTGCCGCATCAGAGCGCGGTATTGTTAGATAGCATTAGTATACAGAAGCAACCCTCATGATACGAATAGGTCTTGTCGCAGGTGAAGCATCAGGCGATAACTTGGGAGCAGGGCTAATTCATGAAATAAAAAATCATAGTGATAATGTTACTGTAGAAGGTATTGGCGGAGAGAAATTATCTAAAACGGGTATGAATATCTTGTATCCTATGGAACGCCTTTCTGTTATGGGCTTTACTGAAGTATTGGGTCGTTATAGAGAGTTAAAAAAAATACGTGACGATCTAATCGAATATTTTCTTGAAAATCCACCTGATGTGTTTATTGGTATTGACGCACCAGATTTTAATTTAGGTCTGGAGCAAGCATTGAAAAATTCAGGTATTAAAACAGTGCATTATGTTAGTCCTTCAGTTTATGCCTGGCGTGAATATCGTGTAAAAAACATAAAAAAGTCAGCTGACTTAATACTAAATCTTTTCCCATTTGAGTCTGAAATATATAAAAAACATGACGTTGCAAATAAGTATGTTGGTCATCCTTTAGCTGACACAATAAAAAACGCCGAGAATGTTAGCGTGTCTAGAAAAGAACTTAATATAGCTTCAGACAAAGTAGTTGTTGCTTTATTAGCAGGTAGTCGTTCATCAGAAATTAAAAAATTAACAGCACCGTTACTACAAGCAGCGTTAATATCAGTAAAAACGAATATTAACCTGTGTTTTATAAGCAGCTTTGTAAATGAACAATCATTAGAGTTGTTTAATGAAATAAAAAAAGTTGTCGCACCTGATTTAGAAGTCTTTACCTTCGTTGATAAAACACATGCTGTTATGTCTGCATCAGACATTATCGTGCTTGCTTCAGGTACAGCCACACTGGAAGCAATGCTTTTTAATAAACCGATGATTGTTGTATACCGTCTTTCATGGATAACACATTTAATAGTTAAAATGCTAGCTAAAATACCGTATGCATCATTACCCAATATTCTCGCAGGCAAAAGAATCGTTCCTGAATACTTACAGTATCAATGTACAGCTGAGAATATTTCCAATGAATTAAATAGCTTATTAATTTCAGATGAAAAGAAAGATGATATGAAAAGAAAGTTTTCAGGATTATCGGATCAGCTTAGAAAAGGAGCTGACAAACAAGCAGCAAAAGCAGTAATGGACTTGATACAGAGTGAAGTAAATGCTTGATTTATCTTTTCTCAATAATATAGAACTATTGGCTGGCGTTGATGAAGTTGGCAGGGGACCTTTGGCTGGTCCTGTCGTTGCTGCGGCAGTGATACTTGATCCAGATAATCCCATCACTGGACTTAAAGACTCAAAAAAAATATCTGAAAAAAAACGAGAAAGTCTGTCAGTTGAAATTAAGGAAAAAGCACTCGCCTGGTCTTTGGGCAGGGCGGAAGCAGAAGAAATTGATGATATCAATATTCTTAAAGCCAGTTTATTAGCAATGAAACGTGCTGTTGAGTCTTTGTCTATAGAACCAAAACTGGTAGCAGCGGACGGGCAGTATTCGCCTGATGTTGTTTATGAAAGGATTGCTATTACAAAAGGCGATAACCTAGTTCCTGCAATAAGTGCGGCTTCAATTTTAGCCAAAGTTGCCAGAGATAATGAGATGATTGGTTTTGAAGAAACCTATCCCGGCTATGGTTTTTCTTCACATAAGGGTTATCCTACAAAACAACATATGGAGTCGTTGAAAAAATTAGGTGTAACTGAAATACACCGACGAAGTTTTTCTCCCGTTGCTAAACTTATTTCTGATTAATCTGTTATGAGTTTTGTTCATTTACATCTTCATACCGAATATTCCCTGATAGATGGAATGATTAAAGTAAATCTGCTCGCTGACAAGGCAGCAAAGTTAGCGATGCCTGCGATCGCAGTAACAGAACAAAGCAATACTTTTTCTGCAGTAAAGTTCTACCGTGCGATGATCGCTCAGGGAATTAAACCGATCATTGGCTCTGACTTAAGGGTTATCGATACAGAATCAAAAGAAGAATTTAATCTTGTATTACTCTGTCAGCATTTTGAAGGATATCAAAACCTTTCCAAAATAATTTCTAAAAGTTACATGGAAGGTCAAAAGCGTGGTATTCCTTATGTTAACTTTGAATGGATAAAGGAAAATAATGAAGGTTTACTCGCAATTGATAATGCCGATAATGGTAGCTTTGCTAATTCTTTATTACATTCTGATGAATCGTTTATTGAACAAACTTGCGAAAAATGGACGTCGCTTTTTCCTGATAGATATTATTTAGAATTACAACGTATAGGATTGAAAGGACAAAATAATCATATTAGCAAAGCAATAGAATATTCGGGGAAACTCAATATCCCTGTTGTTGCGACTAATAATGCACGCTTTCTTAACGATGATGATTTTGAAGCACATGAGGCCCGTGTCTGTATTTATCAGGGCTATACCTTAAATGACACAAGACGCCCGAAACAATATACAGAGCAACAATACATTCGTTCATCAGAAGATATGCAAGAGCTGTTTTCAGATATTCCCGAAGCTATAGAAAACACAGTAAAAATTGCACAACGATGCAATATCGAATTTTGTTTAGGTGAGAACTTTTTGCCGAACTTTGTTGTGAATGAAAATGAAACGCAGGATCAGCGTTTAATTAGTGATGCAAAAACAGGCTTGCAAAAAATCATTGATGATGACGATGAAATAACAGAAGAAAAAAGCGTCGATTATAATAAAAGACTGGATGTCGAAATTGATGTTGTGACAAAAATGGGTTTCTCCGGCTATTTTCTTATCGTCGCTGATTTCATACGTTGGGCGAAAGAGAATGGTATTCCTGTCGGGCCAGGTCGTGGTTCAGGCGCAGGTTCGCTCGTTGCTTATGCATTGGATATTACTGAACTTGATCCGCTTGAATATGATTTGCTGTTTGAACGTTTTTTAAATCCAGACCGTGTCTCCTTACCTGATTTCGATATTGATTTCTGTATGGATAGGCGTGATGAAGTAATTGAATATGTTGCGAAAAAATACGGGCGTGATCATGTTTCGCAAATTATCACTTACGGCACCATGGCAGCGAAAGCAGTTGTTAGAGATGTAGGGCGTGTACTGGGTTTCCCTTATGGTTTTGTTGATCAAATCGCCAAGCTTATTCCTTTTGAAATTGGTATGACTCTGGATAGAGCTATGGAAGAAGAGAAGGAACTTAGGCAACGTTACAACTCGGAAGATGATGTTAAGACTTTAATGGATTTGGCAAAAAAACTTGAAGGTTTGTCACGCAACGCTGGTAGGCATGCTGGTGGACTTATTATTGCGCCTAAACCATTAACGGATTATATGCCTTTGTATTGTGAAGAAGGTTCTCAATCGACGGTATCGCAATTCGATATGAGTGAT
>JBELBG010000101.1:0-5820 GCA_042095435.1 Thiotrichaceae bacterium
TAGACTGGTTTATTTTCCATAGAAAAACGTTGCGCATAATTATATAAACCACTTAAATCACGTTTTAAATAAAACGCTTTCATTGCATAAAAGTCCTGTTCAACCAGATCATAATGACAAACCGTATCCGTCAATAATTTCACCTGTTCAGGGATAGTCAGGTCGCTAAAAAGCGCCCCCTGCTCTTTTAGAGTTTCCAGACCCGCAACTTGCGAGCCATTTTGTTTCGCTAAAGATAATAAGACCATATCTAATGGCTCACCGTCATCAGGTGGATAATTCATTAATAGAAATGCTGCCCATGGTTTCATCACTGATACGGCATCGGTACCCAATCGATATGCGGCTAATATCTTTTTTGTATTATCATAAATAGGTTTATCGACAAGACTTGATAATAATGTGTCATCATTAAAAAACATCGATTGCGAAAATAACGTCAACTGCTCTATATCTGGCAATGCTTCCATAACAAACTGGCTAGATTCATTTAACGCTTTATTAACTGGTTTGGGTAATGTTGTTATTTCAACATCAGAAACGTGAATCGTGCCATAAAGATAATTTGTTTTTGTGCCTACTTTACTGATTTTCCAGAGCATCCCTTGCGAATGCTTTATCTGCTCTGCTTCAGTTTGACTCTCTTGCAGCGGCTCACATTGCGAAGAAATTAATTCTTTAGCATAAGCATTACTTATGCTTAAGAAAAATAATAAAACGTAAATTAGTTTGTTAGCCAAGCACATCATCACCCAAGTCCAGTTCAGGTTCTTTTTCAATATTTGTAATAATATCAGATCGTTTTTTCCATAGGTCAGTCTGTTTCAATTCATCTAGTGAGTTACTAAAGTGTCCATGCATACGAATCAAACGGGATTGTAATTCAATGCTATCCGGGATACTTGCCTGATCTAAAATTTGTATGGCCCCTTGCTGATTATTACAAGCTAATACCATATCACAACCCGCATTGAGCGCGGCTTCAGCGCGTTCAGGATAAGAGCCGATTATTTCTGCACCTACCATACTTAAATCATCACTAAAAATCGTACCTTGAAACTCCAGATCCTGTCGCAATACTTTCTTTAACCAGAACTCGGAAAAGCCGGCAGGATTTTTGTCGACTTTTGAATAAATCACATGCGCCGGCATCAAAGCAGGCAAGCCAGCGTGAATCATTCTTTCAAACGGAATTAAATCATGCATTTCAATATCGGCAAATGTACGTTCATCATACGGAATCGCAACATGCGAATCTTCAACAACGGAACCATGTCCAGGAAAGTGTTTACCAACGGCCGCCATACCGGCTTCTTTCATACCCTTCATATAAGCGCGAGCAAGTCTGACAACATTCTCAGGATCTTTATCAAAAGCACGGTCACCAATTACCTGACTGATTGTGCCACCAACATCAATTACAGGCGCAAAACTGAGATCAACACCCACGGCTAATAGTTCTGCCGCCATTAACCAGCCTGCTTGCTGCGCCAGAGATTCAGCCTGTTTTATTGTTCCGCATTTACGGAATAAAGCACAAGCAGGTAAGCGGCTAAAACCTTCACGAAAACGTTGTACGCGACCACCTTCATGATCAACAGCAATTAATAAGCGAGGCTGGCGTAATTTATGAATTGATTTCGTTAATTCGTTTATCTGCTCGACTGATTCAAAGTTACGTGTAAATAAAATAACACCACCAACATGCGGATGACACAGCATTTCACGTTCATCTGCTTCTAACTCCAGGCCGCGCAAGTCACACATAACGGGGCCTAATGACATTTTACGAATAATCACGTTTTACTTATTTCCTTTATATCCATTTTATCTCTTAAGGTATCACCTAATAAGTTAATAGATAATACTAAAGACAGAATAGCAAAACTCGGCGCTAATACCATATGCGGAGCAATAAGCATGTAGCGTGAGCCATCACGAATCATACTACCCCAGGATGCTGCTGGTGGCTGCACACCTAAACCCAAAAAAGACAAGCCCGCCTCTGCTATCACAACACTGGCAAAAGCAAACGTCACTTCAACAACCAATGGTGCCATAATTAATGGCAAAATATGTTTTAACGCAATAATAAAATGCGTAGTTCCCAGCGCATGTGCTGCGCTAATATGATCACTGTTCTTTACTGCTAATGTTTGCACTCTTGCCAAACGCGCAAAACCAACCCAGCTAACAATAGACAATGCAATAATGGCATTCACCAGTCCCGGACCAAGTAATCCGGCTAAGGCAATAGCAAGCAAGATTCCAGGGAAAGCAATAAATAGATCGATAACCATGACCAAACACTTGTCCCAAAAACCGCCAAGCCAGGCTCCCAACAAACCTAAAAACGTACCGAGCAAAAATGAAATAGAGACAACAATAATGGCGACAGTTAATGAAGTGCGTGCACCCATGATTAAACGAGCACTGATAGAACGACCGAGATCATCATAACCTAACCATTGTTGCCAGTTTGGCGATAATAAAATTTTATCCAGAATAATTTGATCCGGATACAAAGGTAATACGGGAGCAAGAATAGCCAAACCTGTCCAAACTAATAATATAAATAGCGGTAAAGAGTAAACAGTCTTCATAAGTCCAGTTTTACTCTTGGATCGAGTCGAGTATAAAAAAGATCTGTTAATAGATTAACGAATACATAAGTCACACTAATGAGTAGTACACAAGCCTGCACAACGGGGTAATCTCTTTTCTGTATTGACTCAATCATTAATTGACCGATTCCCGGCCATGCAAAAATTGTTTCAGTAATAACCGCACCGGCTAACAGCGCACCGAACTGCATACCCAAAATAGTGATGACAGGTAAAGCTGCATTTCGTAATGCGTGTATAACCAATACTCTAACTTCGCCCAATCCACGTGCACGTGCTGCACGAATATAATCTTCTTGTAATACTTCCAGCATCGAGGCACGAACCATACGCGATAGTATTGCAGCTAATGCAGTACCTAATGTTAATGCAGGAAGTACGAGAGAGCTGGCACCTTCATTACCGCTTACCGGGAACCAGCCTAACCATAAGGCAAAGATTATGATTAATATCGGACCCATTACAAAATTGGGAATAGAAACACCTAACATCGCTGTCATCATTGCCAATCGATCACAGATAGAGCCTTTATATACAGCAGCAAGTACGCCTAAAGGTAAAGCAATAACAATAGCAACCAGCATACTGATAATACTTAATAGTACTGTTGCTGGTAATCGTTCCATTAATAACTGATTGACGGCACGTTTAGTGTGTAAGGACTCGCCTAAATCGAAATGTGCTATGCCCGATAAATAGTGCCACCATTGTTGTAGTAGAGGTAAATCAAGACCTAAAGCATGACGTAATGCTTCTCTGTCAACTGGTCGGGCTGTTTCACCCAGCATTACTTCAACCGGATCACCCGGAATGATATGAATCAATAAAAAAACCAGCGTCGTTATTCCAAACAGAACAAAGGCAGCACCGCAAAGGCGTTTAATCAAATAATTTAAGAACACGGTATCGTTTTATTTATTAATTGGTTCATGTCTACCTGATATCAAGCTACAATAACTATAACAGTTATGGATTAACTGATAATGCCTCGGGACGGAAATAATGTATAAATTTGATAATGAAGAAGAGGAACAGGCTGAAACTAGCCAATCATCAATGTCATCATTTAATGAAGCCAGTAAAGATGTACTGAGCATAGTCGTTCGATTATGTGGTTTAATGCTGTTGTTTATTGGACTCTGGATTGCAATACAGGTTTTCAATGAGGCACTTGCGCTTTATAAAGATCCGGCAAATATTGAACGCATGGCTTCTGCCATAGAAGCCGGATCTAACATCGATAAAAGTGTTGCGCCAATACGTAACAGTATTCTTGGCGAAGACGAAGTAAACAGCGATGTAAAAACTACAGTTAAAGAAAATACAGAAGGATTTCGTATTTCCTACTTCATTGCCTGGATTGTAGATTTATTATTGCTATTATTGCTCGCAAGAATTTCTCTTATGGCAATTAAAACCGGTGGTGAGCTGGCTCTTTACGATGCGCAGATAAAAAAGTTTGCCCGACAACTGGTCAAAGCTAACAAGGAATAAAATCTATTGTGAATGTCTGGAAAGATAATTCACTTCATTTTATCAGCTAGCAATTTTAGAAGCCTCCCAACTAATTATGCATTGTTTGCGTATTTTCCCCCAACGATACTCTCCAGTTATGCCTGTTGCTCTAATAACCCTGTGACATGGAATCAGGAATGCTATCGGATTTGCGCCTACTGCTGTTCCCACTGCGCGTGATGCCTTCGGTTTAGCTATTATGTTCGCGAGTTGTCCATACGTAGTTAATTTTCCATAGGGTATTTTTAATAATGCTTTCCAGACGCTGGTTTGAAAATTAGTCCCCTGCACATGTAGCACTAACTCTCGTTGTTTATTATCTTTTTCAAATATTGAATTAATATAAGGCTTGGTCATTTTTTTTGATTCAGTAATAGATGCCAACTGCCACTTTTTTTCCAGTTCGGAAAATTGATTCGAATATTGCTTATTATCAAGAAAAGATAACTGACAAATACCGCGATCAGTTATAGCAATGAAAGCATAGCCAAAAGGTGTTTCATGAACGGCACACTTAATATTTAAACCTTTGCCTTCCGCTTTGTATTCACTCGGTGTCATTGCTTCCAGATTAATAAACTGATCATGCAGACGCGAAGTACTGCTTAAACCCAGTTTATAACTGACATTATTAATTGATGAGGACTCCATTAATAAAGTCTTAGCGTATTCAACTGTTAGGCTTTGTAAGAATCGATTCGGAGAGGTGCCTGCCCAACGGGTAAACATTCGTTGGAAGTGAAACTTGCTTAGATTCAAATGATTTGCGACTTGTTCTAGTGATGGCTGTTCGTCAACGTTTGAGGAGATATACTTAATTGCTTCTGCTATGCGTTCATAATCAGTCATGATGTAACAAACTTAACCGATTATTTTAATAATTTCGATCTGAATCTTGCTGAATGTGACTATTCGTGTGTTTCAACAGATGATTCTGTATTTTCATTTCTAAATTTCTGCATAAACTGTCGACGTTCTTCCGGTAACATATTTTGTAGTTTTTTCCTGAATGCTTTGCGTTCTTCTTTTGTCATACCTTGCATCTTCTCTTTCATCATCAGACGTTTTGCTTTCATTTTCTCACGAAAAGCCTGTTTTTCTTCTTTAGACATGTTTTTAAAACGCTGGCGTAGTTCTTTGCGTTTTTCTTCGGGAAGGTTTTTAAACCATTGTTGGCGTTTTCTAATATTTTGTTGTTGTTCAGGCGTCAGGTTTTTAAATCGTTCGAATCGCTGCTTGATCTTTTTCTTTTTTTCCTCATCCATGGACTTCCAACGTTGCATACGTTGTTTTGCCTTTTCCCGATCTGCATCAGACATCTTTTGCCAACGACTTACACCTTTCTGAAAACGTTTTTGACGTTCTGCTGGCAAGCTATCCCATTCTTCTCTTAAATCTTTTAGTACAGTCTGCTCTTCTGTTGACAAGGAATCCCAGGCAATACCTTCTTCAGCAAACGATGTTACTGTAAACAAAGACAGCAATAGCAATGTAAATAATTTAATTTTCATTATCAGTATTCGTTTCTAAAATTTTTTCAATCTCATTATCTTCTAATAATTCAAGATCCAGCCACTCACTTTGCTCGGTTTCCCATTCTCCCAGGAACTCCAAAAAATCAATTGATGGCATTGTTGCCTGATATTCATCATTTATTAGTTCTTCTGCATACAATGATGAA
>JBELBG010000102.1:0-5806 GCA_042095435.1 Thiotrichaceae bacterium
AAATTCAAGATCTCGATTAAAAAATATTTTCTCAACACGATCAGCTTGATGTTCGTGAATATAGTATTCGTAATTCACAACTTACCCATGAACTTTCGCGCTTTAATGATGCTATCGCAAATGCTCGCCAGCAATTAAGAGCTATACGCGATCATATACCAACTTCAACTTCCGTCGACATAGCAGCATTCATCGACACACATTTATTAATGCTTGAAGATAATGCCTTAACGGAAGAACCTAAGCGCATAATAAAAGAACGCTTATGTAATGCTGAATGGGCCCTTAAGTTACAGCGTGATGCTCTCGTTAATGTTTTCAATGAAATGGAAGACGCTTATTTAAGTACGCGCCGCGATGATGTCGATCATGTTGTTAATCGGATTTTACGCATTCTGCTTAATGAAAAACCTTTGCTGCATGAAGTGCCTGATGATCATTTAAAAAACAAAATTATTATTGCTGATGATCTAATGCCGGCTGATACAGTATTAATGCAGCATTACGGTATTGCCGCATTTGCTACCGAGTTTGGCGGCCCGACTTCACATACGGCTATTCTTGCAAGAAGCCTGGGCATTCCCGCGATAATTGGCTTACATAATGCTCATCGCTTCATTAAAAACAATGACTTTGCCATTATTGATGGCGCTTCCGGCACTGTACTCATCAATCCGGATAAAAAAGTCCAGCTTTTTTATGAGAAGAAACAGAAAGAAGTAAAACGTTATTACTCTTCTCTAAGCAAGCTGAAAAATGCACCAACAATATCAACGGACAACGTTCCTGTTGAATTAATGGCTAATATTGAGTTGCCCAAGGACTTTGAGACTGTAAGAAATGTTGGCGCAAAGGGCGTAGGGCTATATCGAACAGAATTCCTTTATATGAACCGCGATGCTCCTCCGGATGAAGAAGAGCACTTTGAAACCTATATGGCGGTACTTAAAGCCTTGCGTGGCTTGCCTTTAACTATTCGCACACTTGATCTAGGTGCAGATAAGCAAGTCGATGGTGCCGGAAAACAAACCGGCCCGGTAAAATCAAACCCAGCGCTGGGTTTACGTGCAATACGCCTTTGTTTAAAAGAACCTGAACTATTTAAACCACAATTACGCGCCATGCTTAGAGCGTCGGCCTTTGGTCCGGTGCGCATCATGATTCCAATGCTGACTAACACTCAGGAAATGCAACAGGTTCTACAAACGATTGAAGAACTGAAAACAAGCCTTGATGCAGAAGATATAGATTATGATTCCAATATTGAAGTCGGCGGCATGATAGAAGTACCTGCAGCAGCTATTTGCGCGGACATCTTTGCAAAGAAACTCGACTTTCTATCTATCGGTACAAATGATCTGATTCAATACACTATGGCAATCGACCGTGTGAATGATGAGGTAAATTATTTATATGATCCACTACACCCTGCGGTGTTACGTTTAATCCAGACAACGATTGAAGCGGGGCGAAAAGCAAATATCCCTGTTGCCATGTGTGGCGAGATGGCTGGCGAAATAGAACATACAAAATTATTACTGGGTCTAGGCTTAAGAGAGTTCAGCGTACATCCGGCGTCGCTACTGGAAGTCAAAAAAATTATTAGTGAAACGAATATCAGTGAACTAGAAAATTTAACCAAAAAAATATTAAAAGCAGCTTGTGGTGCTGAAATAACATCATTGTTACAAGAAACCGACGTAAAAACAGTGTGAGTTAACGGCATCACTAATTTCATCACTGCTTTAACAAATACACTAACAGCACTGTTAGATTCTCATTAATAAGCGAGTATTAATGATGGACGAGAGAACAACACAACAAGAGACAAAACCAACAGCATTTGATTTATTGCATCAAGCACTGGACCAAAATGATGTTGAGCTTGCGCGTGATGCCATCTCGAGTCTACACCCTTCAGAAATAGCCGATGTCATCGAAAGCCGGCCTGTTCGTGAACGAGACAATATCTGGAATCTAGTTGACGCTGAACTT
Source organism: Thiotrichaceae bacterium (assembly GCA_042095435.1). Taxonomy (GTDB): domain Bacteria; phylum Pseudomonadota; class Gammaproteobacteria; order Eutrophobiales; family Eutrophobiaceae; genus UBA7359. The sequence continues at coordinate 1,996 of JBELBG010000102.1, forward strand.
GAAGGCGATGTCCTGTCACACTTGCAGGACGCTGTTCGTACTGAGTTTCTTGAAAATATGCACCCAGCTGAAGTTGCTGACGCAACGAAAGGACTGGATGCGGATGATGCTGCAGATATTCTGCAAGATCTTCCGGAAGATGTTGCTGATACAGTTCTCCTTTCAATGGACGAACATCACCGCCAACGCCTCGAGTCTGTATTAACTTATCTGGAAGACACTGCCGGCGGCTTGATGAACATTGACATTATCTCCGTCCGTGCAGATGTATCACTCGATACCGTTGCGCGATACTTACGTTTACTGGGTGAAATACCGGAAAAAACAGATAACCTGATGGTGGTTGATCGCGATAATCATTATCTAGGCGTATTACCATTGACCGAACTTTTAGTAAGAGGACCTGAAACATTTGTTAAAGAGTGGATGGAAGAAGAAGCCTATCTTTCAGCACAAACACCTAATATTGAAGTAGCAAAATTATTTGAACAGCGCGATCTAGTTTCTGCTGCGGTTGTCGATGAAGAAAACCGCTTGCTAGGGCGTATTACCATTGATGACGTTGTTGATGTTATCCAAGAAGAAGCCGAACACACGGTAAGAAGTATGGCAGGTTTGGGAGATGACGACATGTTTGCACCCGTCGTCGCCAGTACAAAACGCCGCGCAGTCTGGCTTGGCATAAATTTAATTACTGCTTTTCTTGCTGCCGCGGTGATCGGTCGTTTTGAAAACACCATACAAGAACTCGTTGCACTAGCTGTACTAATGCCTGTAGTAGCCGGCATGGGCGGCATCGCCGGCAGTCAAACCTTAACCATTGCCATACGCGGTATAGCATTAGGCCAAATTGTAAAAACAAATATTAGACCGTTAATCATTAAAGAGCTTACCGTAGGCATACTCAACGGTTTACTCTGGGCCTGTGTTGTCGCAGGCATTGTTATCCTTTGGTTCGATAACCCTTTCCTGGGGTTAATTATTGGTTTATCAATGATAATAAACCTGGTTATTGCCGCGCTCGCTGGCGCATCAATACCAATGATATTAAAACGTTATGGCATTGACCCTGCTATTGCGGGCGGAGTGATATTAACAACGATAACAGATGTTGTTGGGTTTATGACGTTTTTGGGATTAGCAACGATCTTTCTTGTTTCATAAGTTTGTTGGCAAACTGTTAAATATGTTTCTTATTAACTTTGCTTTTCGCGTTTATCGCGCGTCCCTTTTCTTCAAAGAAAAGAGGCACGTCATCAGACGCAACCTGATCTAAAAGTTAGCAATCCTTTTTAAATACAACCTCAAATACTTCTTTCTAAATTCGTCAAGACTCCATTCTTGATCTAATAAACACGCTTCAAATTCCTTCTGCGTGACATACACAAAAGCTTGTTCAGTTTTACTTTCAACTTCGACATCAACTAAACAACGTTCATACATCACATCTTCAAACTGATCGAGTTTTTGAATAGCCGTTTCATCAAGATCACGATAAAGCATACCATCGGTAATGGTGATTTCTTTTTCAATCAGTCCGGGGAAGGTTCGTTCTTTAATTTTAAAGCGCTGATAACCGGTTAAAGTTGCGGCAACGGGTTTTAGGTTCAAGCTAGTAACTGCTTGCATGACTTCGGGGAATTGTAACGTTCCATATGTGAATACGGAAAACGTTCGCATGTAGGAGTTTTATTTTTTAGATCTTACCAGCGAAACAAAACCCAAGTCGGAACAATAGGGTCATCGAGTTCGCGCCTTCTCATGTTGAGTTGACCATCGCCATTATTATCAATTAAATAATAGGAAGGCCCGATAGCAGGTGTTACTTTGACCATGTAAAGATTACCATTAACCCGATATTCCTCAATGGTAGCATCGTCTTTATTAATAATGGTGACGACAGGCTCAATATTTTCACCTGTTTCTAAAGGATCAGGTAACACAGGCGGCTCAGGTACTGGCTCGAATTCGATCTGATTGGTATCGCCTGCTATTAGCGCAGTTGATGCGAAAAGCAGTCCAAATGCAATGATTAGCCTCTTCATATTATCCTGTCCTATTTACTTATTATCTAAACCTTTGTCTTTATACTTTACCACCTCACCAAGGTTAGATGAAGCAGTTCAAACTTAATTCCATCATATTATCGCTATATCATCGAATTTTCTAAAACCTGAGATTTTTTCGTGAAACTGTCATAATTTGGCTATTCGATATCAATAATAAAACTCAATACCTCATGACAGAACATACTATGGTGTTGGTTGACGGTTCGTATTATCTGTTCCGTGCTTACCATGCAATTCGTGACTTGACCAATTCCAAAGGCGAGCCTTCCGGCGCAATTTATGGCGTCGTTAATATGATTCAGAAACACTTGACTGAAGGTGGCCCGGATTATTTTGCTGTAGTGTTTGACGCCAAGGGCAAAACCTTTCGCAATGATCTCTACAAAGAATACAAAGCAAACCGACCACCGATGCCGGATGATTTACGTGCGCAGATTGAACCTTTACATAATTTAATTCGTGCATTGGGCATTCCGTTAATCATGATCGACGGCGTCGAAGCAGATGACGTTATCGCAACCTTGTCCAGACAGGCTGCAAACAACAATATCAAAACGATTGTTTCGACCGGAGATAAGGATCTGGCGCAAATGGTGACAGATAAAATCCATTTGATTAACACCATGAGTAATACTTATTCCGATCCCGATGGCGTGCTGGAAAAATACGGTGTGCCGCCGGAAAAGATCATTGATTATCTGGCATTGATGGGCGACACCTCAGATAACGTACCGGGTGTACCTAAAGTCGGCCCGAAAACAGCGGTCAAATGGATAAATCAATTTGGTTCTCTCGACGAAATAATGAGTCGTGCTGATGAAATCAAAGGCAAGGTTGGCGAGAACCTACGTGAATTCTTGCCGCAATTACCTTTGAGCAAAGAACTGGTTACGCTTAAGTATGATGTAGAATTGGAATTAGAGCCGGAAGATTTAGTCATTACTGATCCAGATAACCCGACTTTAAGAAAAATATACAGCTACTGGAATTTCCGTACATGGCTAGCGCAACTCGAAGAATTAGAAGAGGAAATCGCTGACGATGAGGAACAAGCTTCAAAAGACGAAGACATTGAAGAAGATGTAGCACCTGTTACTGACAGCGAAAAAAATTACGAAACGATATTAACAGAGGCTCAACTAAATAACTGGATTGAAAAATTAAATAACGCAGATTTAATTTCCATTGACACAGAAACAACCAGCCTTGATTACATGCAAGCCAGAATTGTCGGGCTTTCTTTTGCTGTGACCGAAAACAGTGCGGCTTATTTACCCTTGCAACACGACTATCCTGATGCACCTGAGCAACTTCCTTTTAAAGAAACACTGGAAAAGCTTAAGCCTATTCTTGAGGATGAGAATAAAAACAAGATAGGGCAAAATTTAAAATACGATATGGAGGTCTTTGCCAATCATGGCATTACATTGCGGGGCGTTGCCCATGACACCATGCTTGAGTCTTATGTCGTTAATAGTACATCCGGTCGGCATGATATGGACACACTGGCATCAACTTTATTGAATATCGAAACTATTCATTATGAAGATGTTGCTGGCAAAGGCGCAAAACAAATTTCATTTAATGAAGTTGCTATAGAAGACGCAGCACCTTATGCAGCGGAAGATGCCGATATTGTTTTAAAACTGCATCGTGTTTTGTCATCTGATTTAAAAAAATACAAACAATTACAACAAGTTTATAACAATATTGAAATACCATTAATGCCCGTGCTTGCGCGT
>JBELBG010000103.1:0-5789 GCA_042095435.1 Thiotrichaceae bacterium
TGCCGAAGACCTGCCCACGGAAATAACAAAGCACGAAGGAAAAACACAAGGATGTCGCTTTTTTTGAAAATGCGTGGGATTATATGTCTCTAAACAAATAATACGCAGCTATTTTGGTACCTATAATGAGGCCGATGTAGGAAAAATCACTTTACATTAGGGAGTAAAACATGGAAAAAATAGACATAAATATAATAGACGCAATCTATAAACGACGTGCGGTAAAACATTTTGATCCCGATCACTTCATTACTTTTTACGAGGAAAAAAGATTATTTGAGGCCGTTATTCAGGCGCCAACCAGTTTTAATATCCAGCACTGGCGCTTTATTATCTTGCGTGATCCTGAGATGCGCGAACAGATACGAACAGAGTTTGGCAATGATCAGGATCAAATTACCGATGCTTCATTATTAGTGTTGTTCACGGCTGATGTAAAAGCTTGGCAAAAAGATCCGGAAAGATATTGGGTCAATGCACCTAAGGAAGTAGCCGAACTTTTGGTTGGATGGATGGGGCCATTTCATGAAGGTCGTGAGTGGCTACAACGGGATGAAGCCCAGCGCTCAATCGGGATGGCGATGCAAACCATGATGCTGGCAGCACAGGAGCTGGGCTATGACTCTTGCCCTATGATCGGTTTTGATATTGAAAAAGTTGCTGAGTTAATCAACTTACCAGATGACCATGTTATGGGACCAATGGTTGCAATTGGTAAAGGCACACAAGAACCTTGGCCGAAACCAGGTCAAATACCATTGGATGAGATTCTTTTTGAAAATACCTTCGACTAGATGACGCTTGATAGAATTACCAATAAACAGGCAACAAAGCTGATTAGAAAAAGTACCGTGATTGACATTTGAGAGCGGATTAGGGAAAGGGGTCAGGTCTTGAATCTTGAATTAACTTAACAAGTTCAAGATGTAAACTTGTTAGAAATCACGAAAGAGCAGCGGCAACGCATTGCCATTGCTCGTGCCTTAATTACTAATCCAAGAATACTTATCTTCGATGAAGCGACGAGTGCATTAGATTACGAGTAGGAATACATCATTCATTAAAACATGGGTTGTATTACTAAAGGACGGACCGTGTTTATTATTGCGCATCGTTTAAGCGCCGTAAGAGAAGCGGAACATATTGTCGTCGTTGAAAAAGGCTTTCTTCGTTGAAGGCGGCAGGCACACCGAACTGATGGAAAAGCAGGGTTACTACTCAAAGCTCTATTCACATCAAATAGGTATGGTGGCACCGAGTTGATTATGCAAATAATAAATTATTTAGCGATCATGACGGGCAACATATTCATCCAGAAGGTTGCGGATCATTTTCTGAATATTGCGTTTTATGTTTTTTAGCTTCGCGTTTAAAAAAATCAACACTGGAGCAACTTAAGGATATGTATCCTTAAAATGTACCGCAATAAATTGGGTTTCCAGTACAATGTTTTTTAGTTTATTCTCACTAGAAGAGGAAGATATGCTTAAACCTAAATCAAAGTTAATGACTGCTGGTTTTGTTGCGGTTTTAATGCTCTGTTCGAGCCAGGCTATGGCTGGGGCAAAACTGAAAGCCGGTGAAACCAAGTGGATTAACATTGGTATTGGTGCGCGAGCCAGTTTTTCTAATAAAGAAAATGCTGGTCGATCAGAAGACCTTAACTTAGATGGTGCGCGTATCTATTTAAATGGTCAGATACATAAAAATATAAAGTTTGAAGTAAATACTGAATGTGTTTTTTGTAGTAATACTGCATTACGCGACTTTGAGATTTTGGATGCGGTTGCCAAGTTTGAATTCAATCCAATGTTTAATATTTGGGCCGGGCGCTTGTTGGTTCCTGCTGATCGCGCAGAGATGAGTGGTCCTTTCTTTGCCAATACATACGATTTTAATAAGACACCATTTTATCCAGCGGACTTTAGTATCAGTCATGGTACAGGTGGTGCGGGAATTTATAACCGAGATCACGGTGCGACGTTTTGGGGTTCGGTTGACGAAGGCAGACTTCAATATGCTTTTGGTGTCTTTAATGGTCTGGAATCGAACTCTACTTCAGGCCCTAATCAAGATGACAATCTGCTATTTGCGACCCGTATCGCTTATAACTTTCTGAATGTTGAAAAGAATCCTGGTTATTACGGCAGTAACACTTACTTTGGTAGTGCGGGTGATATCTTTACCGTCGGCTTTGCAGCTCAGCATCACGATGACGGAGCTGGCACCATCACGAATCCGGGTGATTTTTATGGTATGAGTGTCGATGTGTTGTTCGAAAAGGTATTGGCTAATAACGGTGTCTTTACCGTTGAAGGTGAATATAAGAATTTTGATTCTGATTTCAGCACGGCGGCCTATACCGATGGTGGAACCTGCTTCTGTATGTTTGACGGCGACGCTTGGACAGTGACAGCCCTCTATCTCTTCCCGCAGAAGGTTGTTTGGGGGCAATTCCAGCCTTATGTTCGTTATACAGAAAACAACCCGGATGCGAGCGCTGATCGGGATGAGTTTGAAGTAGGTTTAAACTATATCATCAAGGGGCATAACGCCCGCGTCGCTGCGTTTTATCAAACTGGTGATATTGAAACAAAAGGTTTGAACTATGCGCCAACCGCAGTAGGTGATGATGTAGGTGTGTTTAAAGCTGCAATTCAAGTCCAATTCTAAATTTAAGCTTATTCAAAGAGGTATTTAGTATGAAACTGGGGCCGGTCTCCGGCAATCGTTCTCAGCGCTAGTCTTGGTCTCCGTTCCAAACTCGACACTACCGATTCCATCCTTAGAACCGCGCCTCCTGCATCCATGCAGTCGTGAATCTTGAGCTATAAAAATTGACTATATGCTTAAAACAATTTTCCCTGTTGTATGTCCCTCTTCAATGAGTTGATGTGCTTTTGCGGCTTGTTCGAGAGTCAATACTTCACTGACGTAAACTTTTAATTTTCCTTCATCAATTACTTTGGCGCATTGTTCCAGTATCTTTGCCTGATGGTTCTGTTCTTCTTTTAGTTCAAATAGGAGAGGGGATAACATGACTTCGAAGCTAAAACGGATATTTTTTAATCGAGCAAGTGACCAATCGATTTCTTTATCTGCAATTAATAATGTCACAAGATCGCCGTAGTGTTTGATTATAGGAAAAAGCTTTTGTGTTTCTGTGCCGCCAGTATTATCTAACGCAACATCTACGCCTTTGCCGTCTGTCCAATCCAATACAGCCTCCTCAATATCATCTTTTTTGTAATTAAGAATAAGATCAGCACCGAGTGACTTTACAAAATCTGCTTTTTCTTCATTGCTTATTGTTGTGCAAACTTTTGCGCTTTTGTATTTTGCGAGTTGAATTGCGGCATGACCTACGCCGCCAGCACCGGCATTGATAAAAACTGTTTGGCCTGCTTGCAAGTTTGCACGTTCAAATAATGCTTCCCATGCGGTTAATAGAACTACTGGTGAGGCGGCCGCTTCGTTGAAGTTTTGAGAAGTTGCTTTCTTTGAAACCAAGCGTTGATCTAAAACAATGTATTCAGCATAGTTTCCTTGTATGCCCTTAATGCCGCCATGAAAGAAATAAACTTCATCGCCTTCTTTGAAACGCGAGACCTGTGTGCCGCAAGACTCGACAATTCCGGCACCGTCACAACCTAGAACAGCAGGGGCGGGAGCAATTGTTTGCGGATAGAAGCCTGAGCGCAGTTTAGTATCAACAGGATTAATGCCTGCTGCTTTTAGTTTAACTTTAACTTCTGTTGGGTTTGTTATTTCAGGTTCGTCTATTTCAACTTGTTTCAGTACATCAGTACTTCCGTGTTCTGATATTTGAATGGCTTTCATTATTTATTCTGCTGCATCAAGATAAGCTTCTGCATCCAAAGCCGCCATACAACCACTGCCGGCAGAAGTAATTGCCTGACGGTAAACATGATCAGCAACATCGCCAGCAGCAAAAATACCGGGAATATTGGTAGAGGTTGCCCCGCCTTCAATACCGCTTTTAATTTTGATGTAGCCGTTATTCATATCTAATTGATCAGCAAAAATATCGGTATTAGGTTTATGTCCAATAGCAATAAAGACGCCTTTTAGGTCGATATCTTTGGTTTCCCCGTTTTCAGTGCTCTTAATACGCATTCCGGTTACGCCACTATCATCACCTAGTACTTCATCCAGTGTATGGTTCCATTCAATGTTTACATTACCGTTCTTTTCTTTTTCAAAAAGACGATCAGCTAGTATTTTTTCTGAACGGAGTTTGTCTCTACGATGCACAAGCGTCACGCTATTTGCAATGTTTGATAAATATAAGGCTTCTTCAACAGCCGTATTGCCGCCACCAATAACAGCGACATCGGCACCACGATAGAAAAAACCATCGCAAGTTGCGCAAGCAGAAACGCCTTTACCCTGGAATGCTTCTTCTGAAGGCAGGCCTAGATATTGCGCTGAAGCACCTGTCGCAATAATGAGTGCATCACAGGTGTATTCGCCGGCATCACCAATTAATTTATACGGTTTTTCTGATAATTCAGCAGTATGAATATGATCGAATACTATTTCAGTATCAAAACGCTCAACATGCTTTAGCATACGGTTCATTAAGTCTGGGCCTTGCAAGCCTTCGACATCACCGGGCCAGTTATCTACATCTGTTGTTGTCGTTAATTGGCCACCTTGTTCGATACCTGTGATTAAAACTGGAGAAAGGTTAGCGCGTGCCGCGTATAATGCAGCGGTGTATCCAGCAGGGCCGGAGCCAAGAATGAGCAGTTTTGAATGACGCGTTTCGGCCATGAATATTTACCTCGAATTGAATTTATTAGTTTGTAAAAATTGGGCTATGGTACGTGAAACCAGTATGATCAGCAAAAATCTATTGAGTTCCATAAAAGCAGAAATATTCCAAATAATTAGTTTAAATACTCCTTTTAAAAACATATAATTAGCGATTATTTATAATAAAATAAATTAATGTGAGTCAAGCTTCCAGAAAACAAAAAACGAGCAAGCCGATTGCAGGACAGGTGATTACCAATCTTAGAGAAGTATTGGTATTTGCGTCTTTTGTAGTTGCCATATATCTATTTATAGCGCTTGTTACGTATCACCCTGACGACCCAGGCTGGTCAAGATCTGACACGGTAACTGAAATTCATAATAGTGCCGGTACGATTGGAGCTATGGTTGCTAATATTTTACTCTATGTTTTCGGTTATTTTGGATATGTCATTCCACTTTTGTTTTTAATTAGTGGTTGGCGCTGGTTTCAATTAAGGCGTAAAAAAGAACCGTTTAATCAGGTTCTGTTCTCTGTACGAGGAGTTGCTATTTTTCTTATGTTTATTGGAGGCTGTGGCCTTGCCTGGATGCATTTTTATTCGGGAAGTGCACTCCCTCTTAAAGACCAAGGTGCTGGTGGTATCTTGGGTGATGCCGTTGGATCATTATTACAAGTGTCGACTGGCGATATAGGCAGTACCTTAATTATGCTGTCGATGTTTCTAATCGGCATGACCTTGTATACCGGTTTATCTTGGTTGTTAGTGATGGATAAGACCGGCCAATTTACCTTAAACACGATCACAAAACTTAGAAATAAGGCGTCTTCAATAAAAGATGGAGCGGAAGGGCGTCGCGCCAGAAAAGGCAGGGAACATTTATTAAAACAGGAGCAGGAAATAGTCGAGCAACGTATTCCGCCAAAAATTCAGGAAGCAGTACCCGAAGTTAAGCCGAGCGTACGTGCAATTAAAGAAAAACAAGAAAGTTTATTTGAACCGGATTTA
>JBELBG010000104.1:0-5783 GCA_042095435.1 Thiotrichaceae bacterium
GCGCTCTTCGTTGAGATAAGTCCTGATTGTATGAATCCGAGCCCGTGCTATCAGTATGACCTTCAACCTGAAGGTTTTGACTTGCATTCGATTGAATCGCAGATAAAGCCCCATCAAGTATGGACTTAGCTTCAGAAGTCAAGCTAGCGCTATCAAATTTGAAGTGAACGCCTTTCAGTGAAACCAGCGCATTACTGCAGCCGTTGGCATCTACAGTAGCACCTAGTGGTGTTCTTGGGCATACATCCAAGTAATCCGGCACGCCATCACCATCACCGTCATTTTCACAACCGTTACTATCAACAGGCACCGATTTCGATCCTGGACATTTATCGTCTGTGTCAGGTACACCATCATTATCCTCGTCACTCGGAGGGATAGGTGCTGGCTCAGCAGGCTCAGCAGGAGCAGCAGGAGCAGCAGGTGTTACAACGCCACAGTCTTCTCCTACCATATCTTGGTTCCTGCTACTACTTCCCCAACATTCACCAAAACCACTTTTCCAAATCTTTCCACCAGAATTCGCCCAATAACCATGGCTATCTCCACCTGCATTACCGCCTCCAGCAGCACAAGCAGATAAAATGGTTGTCATCAGTAAGATTGCATATATCCTTACTACTCGCATATTCACCTCTCCCCTCAAAAATATTTATAAAAATAAAAACCCATGATACGTCGTCTCAAACAAACAAACAAAGTCAATTTATAGTAAATATAGTCTTTATTGACCCAATATCAAATGATTGTGATACAGTTCTCATTTTGAATTACTGCTAACTCGTGATTTTCACGTATCGATTTTCTACATAATTATCGACTATTTTGCGAAATTCGCCAGCTATATTGTCACCTTTTAAAGTCATGGCTTTCTTACCATCTATAAATACTGGCGCTGACGGAGCCTCACCGGTGCCCGGTAAACTAATTCCAATATCGGCATGTTTACTTTCACCCGGGCCATTTACCACGCAACCCATTACGGCCAGATTCATATCTTCAACGCCCTCGTATTTATCACGCCAGATTGGCATCTGACTTCGAACATAGGCCTGAATATTATCCGCTAACTCCTGAAAAACGGTACTCGTCGTCCGACCACAACCCGGACAAGCTGTCACCAAAGGCGTAAAGGAGCGTAAGCCCATTGTTTGCAACATCTCCTGGGCAACAATTACTTCATTAGTCCTATCACCACCAGGTTCTGGAGTTAATGAAACTCGGATGGTATCGCCAATACCTTCCTGCAATAACACTCCCATTGCTGCAGTAGAGGCAACAATACCTTTCGACCCCATTCCCGCTTCGGTCAGCCCCAAATGCAGTGCGTAATCACAACGCGAGGCCAAATCACGATATACCGCAATGAGCTTCTGTACCCCACTAACCTTACAGGAGAGAAGAATATGATCTCGAGGTAACCCTATCTCTTCTGCTTTCTCGGCACTGCTGATAGCTGAAACAATTAAGGCCTCACGCATGACATCATCAACTTCTTTTGGATCGGCTAACTTAGCATTCTCGTCCATCATGTCTTTTAACAATTCCTGATCCAGACTTCCCCAATTGACGCCGATACGAACCGGTTTGTCGTATTCAATGGCTTTCTCAATCATGGTTGTAAATTGGTCATCCTTCTTTCTGCCAAAACCAACATTACCAGGATTAATTCGGTATTTGGCCAACGCACTGGCACAGTCAGGATAGTCACTTAACAATTTATGTCCGTTGTAATGAAAGTCACCCACTAATGGAACCCGACAACCGACATCATCAAGTTTTTTTCGTATAGTAGCTACCTGAGCTGCAGCAGCTTCGGTATTTACTGTGATTCTGACTAATTCAGAACCGGCTGCTGCTAGTTGTTGTACCTGATTCGCTGTAGCATCAGCATCTGCTGTATCGGTATTAGTCATTGACTGGACGACGACCGGGTGACAACCACCAACAACGACTGAACCAATTTTAACACCAACACTGTTACGCCTTTCGAGCGGACCAAAACCTGAGGACATTATGAAAACCTTGAAATTGAAATAAGTAAGACATGCAGTCTAATCAGCGATAATTCGCTGTCAAGCTCGCCAATATGATATATCGACAACTAATTTGTTAGGCAAAAATAATAATGACATGAGATACTAGCGCGAATGAATAGGAAAAATAGTTTTACAAAAGAAGAATTATTGGCCTGCGGCCGTGGTGAAATGTTTGGAGAAGGGAATGCTCAGTTGCCCTTACCTCCTATGCTAATGTTTGATCGCATCACAGAAATTACAGCAGATGGTGGTTCGGTTGGAAAAGGAGAAATAACAGCTGAACTCGACATTAAACCCGATCTATGGTTTTTTGATTGTCATTTCGTGAGTGATCCCGTTATGCCCGGATGCCTTGGTTTGGACGCAATGTGGCAGCTCGTTGGTTTTTTTCTGGGTTGGTCCGGTGCGCCTGGTCGCGGTAGAGCATTAGCGGCAGGTGATGTTAAGTTTACAGGTCAAGTGACACCAAAAAATAAATTGATCACCTATCATATAGATATGAAACGCGTTGTTCTAAGAAGACTGGTGATGGGTGTTGCCGATGCAGCAATGTTAGTCGATGGAAAAGAAGTTTATGCCGCAAAGGATCTCCGCGTCGGATTATTTAAATCAACAGATGAATTTTAGGAGCATAAATTGAAAAGAGTAGTTGTTACTGGCCTCGGTATCGTATCCAGTATAGGAAATAATAAAAATGAAGTATTGGAATCTCTTAAAACAGGGAAATCTGGCATAGAATTTTTTCCTGAATATGAAGAGCTTGGCTTTCGCTCTCATGTCCATGGTTCAATTAACATTGATCTTGATGCATTAATCGATAGAAAACTAAAACGCTTCATGGGAGACAGTGCGGCATATAACCACCTGGCTATGAAGGAAGCAATTGAAGATGCCAATCTGGATGAAAACGATGTTTCAAATATTCGCACTGGTTTAATCGCCGGCTCTGGTGGCGGTTCAAATAAAAACCTACAGGAGTCAATTGATATATTACGTGAACGCGGTGCGCGTAAAATTGGCCCGACAATGGTTCCCCGAATCATGGCCAGCACAAACAGTGCTTGTCTTTCAGTTGCCCATAAAATTAAAGGTGTGAACTATTCAATCAGTTCAGCCTGTGCCACCAGTGCACACTGTATTGGTAATGCTTATGAATTAATTCAATTGGGCAAACAGGATATTATTTTTGCTGGAGGTGGCGACGAGATCCACTGGACTTCAACGTTACTATTCGATTGTATGGGTGCTCTCTCATCAAAATATAATGGTCACCCTGAAACAGCATCGCGTCCTTATGATGCTAACCGTGATGGTTTTGTTATTTCAGGCGGTGGCGGCATTCTTGTTCTTGAAGAACTGGAACACGCACTTTCTCGTAATGCAAAAATTTATGCTGAAGTCGTTGGTTATGGTGCAACATCAGATGGTGCTGATATGGTTAAACCCTCTGGAGAAGGTGCAGCTAGATGTATGCAACAGGCATTACAAAATGTTGATAATGACATCGACTACATTAATGCACATGCGACCAGCACACCAGCAGGTGACATAACAGAGTTAAATGCAATCAAGGAAGTTTTTGCAGATAAATCACTCCCTGTAGTCAGTGCAACAAAGTCTCAAACCGGCCATGCTTTGGGTGCTGCCGGCGTGAATGAAGCGATTTATAGTTTATTAATGCTGGAAAACGATTTCATTGCAAAATCAATGAATGTCTCAGATTTGGATCCTGGCGCAGAAGGAATGTCTATTGCTTTAGAGCGAAAAGATAATGCCAGTTTAAATACAATCATGTCTAATAGCTTCGGCTTTGGTGGAACCAATGCAACTCTGGTATTTCAAAAACCGGATTAAGTCTAACTTGAAGTAATGGAAGCCAAGCTTCTCGCTGTTTTACTGAGCTGGACCGTTAGCCTGTCCAGCTATAACCACCCTGGCGAAGCACCTGAAATTCTTTTTAAACCGCATACGTTTTTTGTCGATGTTGCATGTAATGGAAATGAAAAATGTAATGCCGTAGCTTGGTATAATAATAACGGCGCTATTTATCTGGATGAACGACTTGAGGGAAACACAGATGCTTTTACTCGAAGTGTTGTTGTTCATGAACTTGCTCATTATTTGCAGGATATCAGTGGCAAATATCCAAAAATGGATTGTGACCGCTACGCCCAACGAGAGCGAGAGGCCTACTCCATTCAAAAACAATACCTGAATAAAATTGCAGGGAAATTTGTCGCAATGTATGTCAACTACCCTCCCTGTTACGATCATACAAGTAACTCGCCTGAATAAAGCCAATTATTTTAATAAGCTAAATTAGAGAATTATTTAATGGATCATAATATATTAATCTCTATCGCTACCATTGGCGTCATAGGTATTGCCTGTCAATGGCTTGCCTGGTGGGCGAGATTGCCCGCTATTCTATTTTTATTAATTATCGGCATTATCGTTGGCCCGGTACTCGACCTAATTGAACCGGACAATTTATTTGGTGATTTATTATTTCCCTTTGTTTCCTTGTCCGTTGCCGTTATCTTGTTTGAAGGTAGCCTGACGCTAAAATTCGAAGATATTCGGGGACATGGTAAAACGGTACGCAACCTGATCTCGATTGGTGCTTTAATTACATGGTTAATTATTGCCTACAGTACACATTATTTAATTAACTTTCCTTTTGAGCTCGCTTTCCTGTTTGGTGCCGTTGTTATTGTCACAGGGCCAACCGTTATTATCCCCATGTTAAGAACGGTTCGCCCTAATGCCAAAATTGCTAATGTATTACGTTGGGAAGGTATTACAATTGATCCACTCGGTGCATTACTCGCCGTACTTGTTTTCGAGTTTATTATTTCTGGACAACAGCATAATGCAATTGGTTCGATTGTTTTAACCTTTGGAAAAATCATTTTAATTGGTTTTTCAATTGGCTTTATTAATGGCTGGTTCCTTGGAGAACTGTTGCGCAAAAAATTCGTACCACAATATTTACGAAACGTTTTAACGCTCGTATCTGTCGCTGCTGTATTTGTTTTATCTGATTCAATTGAACATGAGTCGGGCTTACTCGCTGTTACTGTCATGGGTATGACCATGGCAAATATGAAAGAGATGGATATTGATGACATACTCGACTTTAAAGAAAGCCTGAGTCTGTTATTAATTTCTGGTTTATTTATTATTCTCGCAGCACGAATAGAACTCTATCAGATTACCCAAATAGGCTGGCCTGCATTGGGAATTCTTGCAATCACTATGCTAATCGCTAGACCAATATCTGTCTTTGTCTCTTCGATTGGTTCTGACTTGTCCTTTAATGAAAAGCTAATGATTTCATGGATAGGACCACGCGGTATTGTTGCCGCAGCAGTATCCGCATTATTTGCTTTGCGTTTGGAAAGCGCAGGTTATCCAGAAGCCGCATTACTTGTCCCTCTTACATTTTTGATCATAATCGGCACCGTCATTATCCAAAGTGCGACTGCAAAATATATCGCTACACTACTTAAAGTCCGTGAGCCACCACCAACAGGAATATTAATCATCGGCGCGGGCAATGTTGCCCGGGCAATAGGGAAAGAATTACAAACACAGGGGTTTAAAGTCGTCCTTACAGACAGTACCTGGGAAAACACCAGTCTGGCTCGTATGGAAGGTCTTGAGACCTATTATGGCAACCCGATATCGGAACATGCTGATAGACAGCTTAATTTACTAGGTTTAGGAAAAATGCTGGCTATA
>JBELBG010000105.1:0-5746 GCA_042095435.1 Thiotrichaceae bacterium
TATCTTGGATGTTATTTTCTCATTACGTTCATCTTGCATGACATCAAGCAGCTTTTGTCGTTTTTCTCGTCTTTCTAGATAAGCTTTATCAGTGTAAGGTTTTTTCCTTATCTTAACAACGTTAGCATTATCTGAGACGGGTTTGTCTCCATAAACTGTTTTGCCGTTCTCATCGATCCATTTATAGACTTCTGAGTAGGCAGTATTTGTTTGTAGAATAAAGCAGAAGAAAAATAATAAAATATTACCCATAGTCCTTCCTTTGAAGACGGTGTTTCTTAAGCTACTTTTTTAACTATGTTTGACTGTATCGCTGTTTTTAGAGCGGTGCAAACTGATTTGAACGATTTTAGTTCTTTACTGGTTATTTGTGTGGTTGAATTTCCATGGTCGACAAAAAAACAGCCAATATTTTTATTATTAGCATAAAAAGAATTCACAATAATCGTTGCATGAGGTTGCATCGGTCTTAATTTTTCGGGTAATAAATGACTAAATTTGTGTTGATTTTTGGGGCTGATACATAACGTCTGTTCTTTTCTTATTAATGACGCAAATAATTTGTTTAATTTCAAAGATATTTTAAGTGGTTTTATCTTTGGCATATTTTCCTTTAATACTTGAAACTTGGCATCCAGGCAGTTTTCTTTTTTGTTCATTTGTAGAAATATCACGCGTGAAAAGCCGATGCCTTCATGCAACGCTCTCATCGTAATTTCTATTAATTCTCGTGCTGACTTATCCGAATTTTGGGCAAGCAGTAATTTCATACAATCAGATAAAACAGTATTTTCAGTTTTTGTTTCGATTTTTCTAACTGTTTGCTTTTTAATTGATGATGGATAACTCATCATGGTTAATAACAAGTGTTGATAGGGGAGGTATCTATAACTATGACGAATGATCTCAATAATAGCGCGGTTGACTTTTCCTGGCGCTCTACCAACCGGTACTCGTATGTATTCTGCAACACGTTTTATTAAATCTTCAGGATACTGTACTGATTCATTACTGAATATCTGATGCATGAGTTCGGAAGCGAGTCGACTACCTGTTATTTTAGGATTGTGATGTTTGCCGGAATAACTTTCACGAATAAGCTCGGCTAGCCTCCAGTGTTTCGCTATCGCTTCAGAAATTTCATCGACATCGTTACCTAATAACTTTTTCTCATTTTCGGCATAGTTTTTCGGATCGGTGAAATAAACTTTTTCGATTTGTTTTGCGATATCCGGGTCAACCAGATACAACATAAAACTAAAGAAGCCACGGTTTAATGCGGCAGTATAATTCTCATTATTTTCCTGTTCTTTTCTTAGCATTGACCAGTTTTTTGCAATGCAGGCTACATGATACTGGTAGCCATAGATTCCCATTATTTTTGAATAAAGCTTTTTATCAACGGTTTTTTCCAGCTCGGGTAATTCAGTCAGCATTTTTATAACTATTGGGATGCTAATTAAAGAGATTGCGTGATAAATTGTTGTAATTTCGCGCTTGCTTGCACGACCGGCATAACGCAATAAAGTCATGGCAAAGTCAGGATCCTGTCTGGCGATGTCACTTAATACAGTGATGGTGATATCTGTTTCTTGTTCCTGTAATTCATAAATTTTGCGCTTACTTTTATGTAATACAGGAATTTCACAATCACTGAATACTTTTACCCAGTCTGATAATGCTTTTGCCATAATTTATCCATTTTTGCGAATAGGAATTCGGGCGACAAACGCTTTGGAGCGCCCCAATTAACCTGTTACTTCGAGCTTATCGGGCGAAAAGGATAAATCTTGAGGAAGTTAGTGTCTTTGCTTGTTTATAGCAGGGGGAATAGAAGAACTCTATTCCCCTGAATTGAGTTATTTTAGCGCTCTAAATGTGCTAGTTTGCCTGTTTTGCCTTTCCACTCATCTGCATCATCGGGAGCGGGCTTCATTTCGTTAATGACAGGCCATTCTTTCGATAATTCTTCATTTAATGCGATATATTCCTGCATTTCATCAGGCACATCTTCATCGGCCATAATGGCTTCTACAGGGCATTCTGGTTCGCAGAGGGTGCAATCGATACACTCGTCCGGATCGATAACTAACATATTAGGACCTTCGTGGAAGCAGACTACAGGACAGACTTCAACACAATCGGTGTATTTACATTTGATACAGCTTTCAGTAACAACAAATGGCATCAGTTTTTACCTATCATTCATATTTCTAAAAAGGAGGGCATCATACTCGTTCATGCTGCTCCATAAAAGCCCCCACAAAGCATTTATTTTTTAATAAATGCAATTAATTATTATTCTTAATAACAGATGATATTTCGTCAGCCAGCGCTTTGCCTTTCTTAATTTCTGATACAGCGATATTAAGCTCATTAAGTTTAGAAAGTATTTTGATTTGTACAGACTCAGCCGAGTCATTCTCGTAATAAATTAACCATGATTTCATATCATTTTTGTCGTTTTCTACTTTGCTTATATTGCTGATTTCTTTAAGAATTTCAGATAGGTGCTGGTCAGCAACTTTTTCCAGACCGAGACTGAAACATTGTTCTGTTCTGGTCAGTTCAGCCAAGCTAGTATGCGTTATAACTTTGCCCTTGTTCATAATGACGATATCACTACATATATCCTCAATTTCAGCCAGATTATGCGAGCTGATAACGATGCTGTATTTCTCGCGTAATTGTCTCAAAAGGTTGCGTACTTCTGTTGCTGCGACAGGATCTAGCCCTGATGTCGGTTCGTCCATGAGAATTAATTCAGGCTCAGCGATTAATGATTGTGCCAGCATGACATGTTTGCGTTGCCCAAAACTTAAGGTTTCTGGATATTGATTAGCAAAACTATTAGCCTGAACCTGTGATAAAACGTGTTCGACTTCTTTTGCAGCATTCTGTTTATTTAGCCCTTGCAGGCGTGCGTAATGTCGTAGTTGAGTCGCTACATCAATACCTTTAAACATGGCTGTATCCTGCGGTAGTAAAGCCAGCTTTCCTTTATTGTTGACTGAGTCAGGTATATCACCTATAACCAATACTTCGCCAGAACTGGGTTTGATAAAGCCACATAGAATAGAAAACAAAGTCGATTTGCCGGCACCATTCGGGCCAACAACACCTGTTGCTTGTGTAATGGAAAGATCAAGATCAAACGCGTTGAGTGCTTTAATACCTTTATAGTTTTTACTTAACGATTTGCATTGAATATGTAACGTCATTTACATATCCCGCCGTTTAAAGATAAACCAGCCAAGGCCAAAATAAACAAGCGTGTAACTACACAGCGTAGCGATAGATAGCAAAAGATTTTCTGTATTAACATCTACAACGGTTTGTTTGATGCTACTGGGTATGAAGTATGCTGAATAACTAAAGTCATCTTTTAATAAAAAGCTCAATAGTATTAATAATACATACAACATCATACCGGCAAATAAACAACCAAAAGCAGAGCGAGTAAATG
This sequence comes from Thiotrichaceae bacterium, assembly GCA_042095435.1. Lineage (GTDB taxonomy): Bacteria > Pseudomonadota > Gammaproteobacteria > Eutrophobiales > Eutrophobiaceae > UBA7359. The sequence continues at coordinate 3,467 of JBELBG010000105.1, forward strand.
TAGAAATAAAAGACATAAAAACGATGAAAGGTAAACTGTAAAAAGAAATCAGAGCAAATATTTGTAAGCCATAAAAGGCAATAGCCTGTATTTCATCTTCGCTATTCATATAAGCTTGTACTGATGCCCAGGTAGTTGTGATGAACAGACAAATGAATACCAGTAAGCCAACGGCCAATATCCTTGATAAATAGAGTTCTATGCGAGTTGTGCGCGTTAATATAAATCGGAATGCGCCACGGTTTGCATCACTGGAATATTGATTATTAGCAGCAAGCAAAATGAATAAAGGTGTAATTGTTGTTGAAATTAAAAGATAAAGTGACAATGTTGCAGGTCGATCGACAAACAAACGTTCAATTAATAATTGATCTTCCGTTACATAGCTCGCGATAAATAAACCTTGGGCACTGTGTATCCATTCAACAGCAAGCTGTGTAACGTTATCAAAAACAAGATACCAAAATAGAAAGTAAGGAATAATAAACGCCAGACTTTTTAAGTTTGCTAAAGAATAGTAAAAGTCAAACAGCGTTAGTTCTTTTAAGCGAGAAAGATTTAACATGATTGATAAATAGAGGTAAGGAAATATTTAAATAAAACTATTCATTTAGCATGGCGCGTAATTTATACAATAATGCCAATGCCTGTTTTGGGCTGGTAGCGTCTGGGTCAATATCCTGTAGTTTTTGTATTAATAGGTTTTCTGGCTCGCTTTTGTTAAATAAATCTGTTTGCGGCGTTTTAGCCTTTTCAATAAGGCCTTGTTGCTCTATTTCATTCAAACGTTGTTTAGCCGCGTTGATAACTTTCTTCGGAATACCGGCAAGAGAAGCAACTTGTATACCGTAACTTTGGTTTGCCGGGCCGGGTTTTACCGAATGTAACAATACAATTTCATCACCGTGTTCAACGACACCCATATGCACATTTGTTACATTATCTTCATGCTCAGGTAATGAGGTTAATTCAAAATAATGCGTTGCAAACAGTGTGTAGGCCTGTGTCACTTTTGCCAGCTGTGATGCGCAAGCCCAGGCCAAAGCAAGACCATCATAAGTACTGGTTCCTCTGCCTATTTCATCCATTAATACCAGACTTTGATCCGTCGCATTGTTCAGGATGTTAGCTGTTTCTGTCATTTCAACCATAAAAGTTGAACGGCCACTTGCAAGATCATCAGATGCACCGATACGGGTAAATATGCGATCAATAGGGCCGATGATTGCTTTTTCTGCGGGAACATAACTGCCAATATGAGCTAGTAAAACAATTAAAGCCGTTTGTCGCATATAGGTTGATTTACCGCCCATATTAGGCCCAGTGATGATTAACATCTGCTGTTCTTCATTAAGTGATAAATCATTTGCATTGAAAGGTTCAGTTTGAATTTGTTCAACAACAGGGTGTCTGCCTGCTTCGATACACAGCTTTCTTTCGTTAGTTAAAACCGGTGCATTAAAGTTTAATGTCTCGGCCATTTCTGCAAAACAAAGATAAATATCAAACTCTGATAGAGCCGAAGCACAACCTTGTAACTCAGATAAATACTCAGCAATGATGTCGAGTAATTTATCGTAGAGTGCTTTCTCTTGTGCCAGTGATTTTTCCTTGGCACTAAGAATTTTGTTTTCAAAGTCTTTTAAATCTGGCGTGATAAAACGTTCTGCTGCTTTTAGAGTTTGGCGGCGAGTGTAATTATCAGGTACGTTTGCAGAATGGAGTCGACTGATTTCTATGTAATAACCGTGCACACGGTTATAGCCGACTTTTAATCCTTGTATACCTGTACGTTGTTTTTCCTGTTCTTCCAGATCAATTAAAAATTGTCCAGCATCATTACTCAGCTGTCTTAATTCATCCAGTTCTGAGTCATAACCATCAGCAATGACACCGCCATCACGAATGACAACAGGTGGTTCATCAACTAGCGCATGGTTTAATGTATTGAGTAATTCGGGAAAGAGATGAATCTCTTCTGATAAACTAATTAGTCGTGGACTATCAATTTTATCAAGTGGCTTTTTTATCTCAGGTAATAAGCTCAGACTGTTCCTAAGTTGTATTAAATCTCTTGGTCGAGCTGATTTTAAAGCAATACGCGACATGATACGTTCGATGTCACAAATTCCTCGCATACTTTCATGAAAATCGCTATGACTATGGTTATGTATCAGCTTCTTAACGGCATCATAACGCAGTTTTAACTTTTTATGATCGCGAACGGGTTGTTGTAACCATCGACGTAATAAACGTCCACCCATAACCGTCTATGTATTG
>JBELBG010000106.1:0-5735 GCA_042095435.1 Thiotrichaceae bacterium
AAAATATCGATGAGGCTGGAACCTATTTACGTAAGGCCTCAGCTCATTTCAACGATAAAAATATCGATGTTATCAGGGACAGGGTTAGCAATATTGACTCCAAAACAAAGTCTTTGAAGCTTGATAATAATGATGCAATTGAATACGACAAGTTGTTAATTGCCACAGGTTCTCACCCGATTACGCCTCCGATTGAAGGCATGGATTTACCCGGGATTCATTCGTGTTGGACGTTGGAGGACGGTAGAAATATCGTTTCCAGAGCCAAACCAGGTTCGAATGTTGTTTTAATGGGTGCCGGTTTTATTGGCTGTATTAATTTAGAAGCACTTGCTTTGCGTAAGGTTAACCTTACCGTTATTGAGATGGGTGACAGGATGGTTCCTCGTATGATGGATCAAACAGCAGGGAACATGATCAAAAAATGGTGTCAGGAGAAAGGTGTAAATGTACATACATCGACCAAAGTTGAAGCAATTGAGAAGGGTAGTGGTGAATCTCTCAAGGTAAAGCTTGATAATGGTGACATGCTTGATGCTGATTTGGTTATTTCTGCAACGGGTGTCGCAGCTAATATTCAGTTTTTAGAAGGCAGTGGTTTGAAAACAGACATGGGCATATTGGTTAATGACCGTCTACAGTCGAATGTTTCCGATATTTATGCTGCAGGAGATGTTTGTCAGGGTAAGGACTTTTCTACTGGTGAATACAGTGTCCAGGCTATTCAACCGACTGCAGCCGATCACGGGCGTATTGCAGCGATGAATATGGCTGGGAAAGATACTGTTCATCAAGGTTGTGTAAATATGAATGTGCTGGATACGATGGGTTTAATCTCCAGTTCTTATGGTTTATGGATGGGGATTGATGGCGGTGAATCTACAAAGTTATGTGACAATGATCGTTATCGTTATTTGAGCCTTTCATTTGAAGATGATGTTCTGGTTGGAGCACAATCGCTTGGTTTGACACAACATGTTGGCGTTTTAAGAGGCTTAATCCAAACAAAATTAAAACTAGGCAAGTGGAAAGACCATTTATTGAACGATCCGACACGCATTATGGAAGCTTATTTAGCAAATACGCAGGCTATAGGGCATAACTCTAGCGTAATGTAGTGAATTAATGAGGATTACTTTAAAGCTTTATGCCGGGCTGAGACAGTATTTGCCGGAGAATGCTAAAGAGCATTCCACCAATCTTGATATTTCGTCCACAGAAACCGCTTTTTCAATTTTAGATAAATATAATGTACCAAAAGAATCTGCACACCTAGTGTTATTAAATGGCGTTTATCTTGATACAGATGAAAGAAATACACCAAATTTTAGTGATGGCGACACACTCGCTGTATGGCCGCCCGTGGCAGGTGGTTGATACATTCAAAGTTAATTTCTAATGGATGAGCAACATAAAAGGGAGATGACTATCTCCATTAAAGAGTTTTATCGTTTATTACCCTTTGCATTGAAAGATGTCGATTTCAATATTGCTAATAATGAAATATCGGTGTCTTATCGTGATGGAAATATTCTAATCAAGCCAGGAATTGAGCACGAGCGCAAAATAGCATCTTTAGTATTACCCGTTTTATATGTTGAATTTTTCTTCTCTAATATTTCAAGTGCAGAGCTTAAGCAGTTCTACGCAACTTTTGAACGTGCCTATCAACGCGGTGGAGGCTAATTTTATAACTCTCTATCTTATTGTAAACTAAAGCATTAAGTCGTATGTTGTAAAAAAGCTACATTAAGACTTCTGGTTTAATATTTAAATATTAGAATCATTTTAATAATTCTTCCCCACTCATTGATTTCATTAGTTTTTTTATTCATTGTTGTATAAAAGCAACGAAGTTTTGTGAATTAATTATTTGTTGCTAAAAAAGCAAAAAATAATTGCAACGCACCGATATCTGTAGTATTTTCACGTTTGTCTTTATAAATAGCTTTTTGAGCTGTAGAAAGGCTGAGCTTCAAAAGGCTTGTTGAATCCAAAGTATACTAAAGGGGCAACGAGACTGGGGAGGTCAAATTTTTATCTCTAGAGATGTAAATTATAAAATCAATTGTATTTTCTTAAGGAGGAATACAACGTGAATAAAACAATTAAAGGGGCTTGCCTAGTTGCTGCAACTGCAATGCTTCCACTATCACAAGCAGCAACAGCTGGGGAAGTAAATATCTCGGGTTGGATTAACGAAGGCATGCTCTATTATGATGACGGTCAAAGTAGTGACATTGCGGCTACTCAAGATAACGGTACTACATTAGCTACTCGCGTGACATTCACAGGTACGCAAGAGTTACCTAATAGTGGTTTAACTGCTGGTTTTGAATTTAGCGTTGAACCATCTAACAGTCTTCAAGATGATAATGGTGTAACACCTCTTGTAAATACGCAAACAGCAGTTAGTAATGCTAATGCCTTTGGTACTGATATTGGCTTGCTTGCTAGTAACCTGTTTTTAAGTGGCTCATTTGGTAAAATTACCTTAGGAACCCAATCAATGCCGACTGATAATATTGGCGTACTATCTGATCCATCATTAACCTTATGGTCAGGCATAAGCCCAGTGTTCCGTGGCGCAGGTTTTGCTATTCAAGGCGTAAATGGTACAAAAGCCACATGGAACGGTTTCTTGGCATGTAACTTTTCTGGCTTAGGTATTGGCTTTGACTGTAACGGTGTTTACCGTTCTGGTATTCGTTATGACCTACCTGCTTTTGGTGGTGTTAAGGTTGCCGTTGGTTATGCTAACGACGATATATATGATATTTCTGTCAACTACTCAGGTTCACTAGCTGGTTTGAATGCTGTTCTTGGCATGGGCTATGCTATAAACCAGGGCGGTGGTAATGCTCATATAGAAGAAGGTGAAGTCTTTCAAGTTCAAGGTGGCTTAATGGATCCTGGTACAGGTATCTTTGGTTCTGTTGCTTATATGAATGACCAAGGTGATCTTAACGGTGCTAGTGCAGGTACCGGTGCTTCTGATGAAGTTGATTCATACTTTATCAAAGTTGGTCTCAAGCGTGCTTTTAACAGCTTGGGCGATACCTCGTTTGCTTTCAAATATGGTAGCTACAACGATGCGTTTGGTGCTGCTGACACAGGTTTGAGTGGTTCTGAAGTTGAACGTATTGGTTTTGAAGTTGTTCAATATTTTGGTGCTGGTTTCCAAATCTACGGTACATGGGAACAACTCGATCTTGAGGTTGACTGTAGTGGTGCTGGAGCAGCAACTTGTACCACTAACTATGGTGGTGCTGAAGAGTTAGACATGTTTGCTCTAGGTGCAACCTACTTCTTCTAAGATTTATTTTATTTAGAAGAAAAGCAGTTTACTGCAATAAAAAGGCCTCTTCGGAGGCCTTTTTTATTTACAGACCGTAAAATACGTCATTTGAATAATGATGCTCAGTATACCGATTAATAAGAAAACGCAGTCTACCCGTAGAACTGATGTAATTTATTATCGTGCTGTTAGCTCACGGCAATGGAAATAAGTATTTAATAAATATTAATCTTTTTTCATTAGCGGGTTATTTGTTGTAAACTTCCTGTCAATTTTTAACTCTAATTTTTTAAAATCTAGGCCTTAAATTCTCATAATGAAACTTATTAAAAATCAATCAGCTGCCTTTTTTTTATCTTTGTCGATAACGTTTTTATATTCTCCAATTGCCGTTGGTTTTTTTGGCGATGATGATGATGTTATTTGGCAAGCCGCCCCTAATAATTATTTAAAATACAGTGAACAAGGTGTGTCTAGTTTTGGTAAAAATGAACACCCGGTTGAATTAGATGAAAAAGATTTTACCAATGCTTTAAAGTCATTAGTCTTTCTGGATAAAAGTTTCATACAGGGTGAAGTATTAACCCAAGTTTTTTCTATATCGCAAATAAGAACCCTTAGCCAGGAAGTTTTAAAAGGCTTAAAAAATGCAAAACCTGAGCAGGATATTATTTTTGTACTTCCCGGCTCAAGTAAAAAGATGTTTATCTTGACGAAGAAGTCTTTTATTGCGGGTCGCATATTTTATAAAGAAGGAAAGCTGAATGTTATTTTGGGTGAATACAACCTGGAAAGAAATGAAGCATTTGAAAAAGTACTTGATCCTGGGGACACTGAAGTAATAGCTTATAACTTTAACTTTGGTAATCGGGCTAAAAGCTCTAATCGATTTAAAGCTAATATTATTGGTGTGCCTGGTGTAGAGCAGAAAAATGTTAAGGGAAATCTTCGTAAAGACTGGTTCGTCATTGATATTAAATTAGCAGCTAAATCTTATTTAGCTGAAAAAAATAAAAAAGAAACGCCAACAACAAATGCAGAAAAAGAGTTACAACGCCAATCTGCACAAATTGCCAAGCAAAGACGTGAAATGCGTGCTGAAATGGCACGTATGCGCAAGCAAATGGAAGAAAAAAGTAGTTCTTCGGGCGGTGCTTCTGCAAAAACGATTGAGGAGCGCATTACGACACTAGACCAATTATTGAAAAAAGAGTTAATCACTCAGGAAGAGTACAACAGTAAACGTAAAGAGATCTTGGGTGATATTTAACTACACTATTAAGCTTCTATAGCTAAATTGCTTTCTTAAAATTTTTCAACTAACAAAAACCAGTAAGTTGCGCGACCTTTATCCGGAAATTGAGCCGTTTAACCACGGGAATCTAGAACAAAGTCCTCACTTTGTCTATTTTGAGCAAGTGGGAAATCCTGTTGGCATTCCTGTTATCTTTTTACACGGCGGTCCCGGCTCCGGCTGTAACGAAAACCATCGTCGTTATTTTAATCCGGACAAATACCGAGTAATTCTATTTGATCAACGTGGATGCAATCGATCTAGTCCGAATGGTTGTGTAGAAGAAAATACTACACAGGCACTTTTAAACGATATTGAGTCTATTCGCCGACAACTTGATATTGATAAATGGGTGTTATTTGGAGGTTCCTGGGGTGCGACATTAGCATTACTCTATGCCGAACAATATCCGGAAAATGTTTCAGGGATTATTCTAAGAGGTACTTTTTTAGCCAGGCAATGCGATTTTGACTGGTTTGCAAAATCAGGTGTTAATAAAATTTTTCCAGATTATTGGCAGGAATTTACTTCCAATTTTAATAAAACAGAAAAAGATCACTTTATAAAAACGCTTTATGAAAAAGTGAATACTGATGATAAAAGTATACAGCTTCAAGCAGCTAAAACCTGGTCACTATGGGCGGGGAGGGTTGTTACACACAGCATAACTCATGACTATCAGCTGGAAATAGAAAGTGAGGAAAAATTGATCAATGAAGTGAAGATTGAAATGCATTATGCAATGAATCATTACTTTATAGAGGAAAACCAAATACTCAATAATGTTTCAAATGTACCAGATGTACCGGTTAAAATAATACATGGTCGTAAAGATTTAACCTGTTTACCTGAATCATCGTGGGCTGTTCATCAAGCCCTGAATAATATAAATAAAGCTGAATCGAAGTTAGTCATTATCCCTGAAGCGGGGCATTTAGCGAGTGAACCTTCAATGATTGATGCGCTGATATGTTCAACTGACGAAATGGCAGAATTACTATCATGAGTATTCTGGGAAAAAAAAAGCCTTTAATAATGGGAATATTAAATGTTACACCGGATAGTTTTTCTGTTGGCGGTAGATATACAGGTATAGATGCTGCTATAAATCAAGGAAAGAAAATGATTGATGAAGGTGCAGAC
>JBELBG010000107.1:0-5721 GCA_042095435.1 Thiotrichaceae bacterium
GAATTTGTTTTATTTTCATAGCACTATTTTCTAATGGACGGAATGAATAAAACGCGGCATTTTATAACAAACAGGCAGTTTAGGCATTGAGGAAATGCTGTTTTTTTAATGCCTCGGCAATGTTGTTCAGCGTTTTTATCGCTTTTTTATAACATCTTGCAAGTATTAATAATTCTCTAATTTGCCCCGGTTTTGATAAACACGAACCGATAAACTTTAAAATAATGGGGTTTCCCAGGCTATCGGTATATTTTAATACAGCTTCAGGAATAGGCATATCGTTCTTATCGGCAATACTGCGTATTACGACAAAATCGAGATTATTTTTCATTGCTGTATCAGTAATGGCGGCACTTTCCATATCGACGGCAATGGTATTGGTTTTTCCGAAGAGTATTTTTTTATCTTCAATAGTTGCACAGACTTCACTGCTTGAATAAATATCAGCATTTAATGCTTTTTGAACTTTTCCACTAAAAAAGGCCAGCAATTCTTTTTGCCATTTTGCTGTTGTTGGATTGTTTTTATCACCCGAAATAATTGAATTAGCAATGATCAAGTCTCCAGATTCGAGCGTTGGATCCAGCGCACCGGCAACGCCCCAACTGATTAAAGCATTAATATTTAAATCAAGAAGTTTTTCTGCCGCTTGGCTTGCCGCATCATAACCGATGCTGGATAAACATAAATAAACGCCGTCTTGTATTTCAACAGGTGAATGGACTTCCAGTTTTTTGTCATACAGACATGCTGCTTCCGCGGGTAGGGCTGCAACAATTCCTATTTTCTTCAAAGTTACCTTAAATATTTATTGGGTCAGGTTTTTATATCGAGCCAATGCCCATAACGGGAAATACTTGGTATAACCGTGGTACTTTAAATAAAACACGCGAGGGAAGCCTGGCGCAGTATAACTATCGTTATACCAATGCCCATCACTGGACTGATTATTAATTAGATAATGAATACCTTTTTGCACGGTTTCTGTTTTTACTTCACCAACCGCTAATAAAGAAAGGAGAGCCCAAGCTGTTTGATAGGCCGTGCTTGCAAAAGGTTTGCGGTGTTTTGGCGGATAATAACTGTCATTACTTTCACCCCAACCACCATCATCATTTTGCATGTCCTGTAAATATTTTACGGCATTTCTTATGTAATCCTGTTGTGGATCTTCATCAGCCAGTTCCAGCGCTGTTAATACAGACCATGTTCCGTAGATATAATTGGTTCCCCAACGTCCGAACCAGGAACCGTCTTCTTCTTGTTCTGATTTTAAATAATTAATTGCATCATTAATGACGGTTGAATACTTATCTTTATCAGCAAGGCTTAATAAAGCAATACTGCGCCCGGTGACATCAGCCGTCGGTGGATCCAGTAATGCACCATGATCGGCAAAAGGAATTGCATTTAAATAATACTGAGTGTTATTTACCTCAAAAGATCCAAAGCCACCGCCGTTAGATTGCATACCGGCTACCCAGTTTGCAGCGCGTTGAATTGGTTCTGAATATTTGTCTTTACCAGTACGATGCATGGCCCAGGCAACCATCGATGTGTCATCCAAATCCGGATAATAATAATTGCTGTATTGAAAGGCCCAACCGCCACCTTCAAGATTTGGTCTTGGTATACGCCAATCACCCGGTTCATCACTAAGCTGTCGATCTTTAAGCCAGTCGAGAGACTGTTCTATTTCTTTTGTTACATTTTCTTCGTTTTCAGATTCGATTAAAGATTGAGCCGTTAAACAGGTATCCCAGACAGGCGAGGCACAGGGTTGGCAATACATACTATTACCGCGTTTCACCAATAAAGCTTCTATTGCTTCGCGTGCTTGTTTGCGTAAAGGATGATTTTTGTCATAACCGAGGGTGACTAATGATTCAAAGACGTTAACCATAGCCGGGAAAATACCCCCGATACCGTATTCTTCATTCATTCTTTCCAGGAACCATTTTTCACATTTTCGTATGGAGTATTTGCGTACAAATTTAGGAACAATTTTTTCAACCATACGACCAACATGATCAAGAATTAAGAAAGCACGCATTAATGCAGTTGTTATCTTGAAATAATGTTGCTCTTCTTCTGGTGGAATAATGAACAGTTCTCTGATATCTACTCCACGTGGATTTGCCGCCTTCGGCTTCAATGTACACAGTACAAATAGCGATACCATAACGGTGCGTGACCAATACGACACTTTATCGATATGGAACGGAAACCATTTCGGCAGAATAATGACTTCAGCAGGAATAAAGGGCGTTGCACGCCAGGGTACTTGTTCAAATAAGGCCATCAAGATTCGGGTAAAGACATTTGCTCGTGCTGCACCGCCGTGATTTAAAATCATATTTCGTGCGCGAACCATATGCTCTTCATCTGGTGCATCACCCACCATTTTTAAGGCATAGTAACTTTTAACAGCACAACTGATATCAAAGTCACCGCCTGTATAAAGCGACCAGCCACCATCTTCATTTTGTTGGTCGCGCAGGTATTGCGCTATTTTTTGTTCGGTTTCATCGTCGACTTCGTCAACGAAGTGATTCATTAATATATATTCAGCAGGAATCGTACAGTCAGCTTCGAGTTCATAAACCCAATGGCCGTCGTCATGTTGTTGCTCGATCAGTTTATTTTTCGCCGCTTGAATTGCATCGTCTAAATCAACAGATAACTTAATTGAGAGGGACTCTGTGGTGGGGTGATTGTCAGAGTTGTCGTTGTTTGTATCGAGTGTCATGTTTTCTCTTTTCAGTTATTGTATATAATTGATTTCAGTAAAGTTTCTCATGAAAATTTGCCATAGGCAAACGACGTCCGGCAAACTTGAAAAGGTAAGTTAATATTCGGTCTTGGCCGACAAATAGACTTGTTAAAAAGATGATTGCTTTAACACTGTTACGGCTAATTTTGACTTCTCGACCCAAGGTGAAGTCCGGTGTTTGTCTGATTTTTTCCAGATTTAGGACTGCCATGCCTAGCGCCCATAAACAGAATTTGCGCAGGCCTTTTTCTTTTTCCGGAATCATTAATGTATAACGTAAGGCGTTGTAGACATGAGCATGAGCTACACCGAGTAATTCTATTAACGCATCATTAAAACCTTCTCCCATTTTCCCCGGTTCTTTATGAATGATATCGACACCGTGTTTTTCAAACACTTCGCGCGGTAACCAGCAGGCGCCACGTTCATGATCTTCCCAGATATCTTTAAGAATATTAGTCATTTGTAATCCTTGACCAAATGAAACACCGAGTTTCATCATTAATTCTCGCTGAGCATCAATTTCGGCAGAATGGTCGCAAAATAACTCGGTCAGCATTTCGCCGACAACACCGGCAACGTAGTAGCAGTATTGATCCATATCTTTCTGATCGGCAAGGCCATCAAGTGTTTCAGCGTCTTGATAAATCACCATACCATCTGCCATGATTTTTACACATCGTTCTAATGCTGCACGTTGCCGTGAATTAAAGCTGTGTGTAATTCGAATTACCGGAGCCGTGTTGGCAATCAGATCGTGCTCTGCTTCAGTTGCCGTCGGTGATAATAGTGGAAACAGTGCTTCAGAGAAGGAGCCAGCTTCATCGGAACCTTTAACAACGTCAATAAAGCGCTCGGCATATTGTTTTTTCTGTTCTGCAGACATGATCTTATCGTCTTCGATTGTGTCGGCAATTCGGCACAAAAGGTAGGCATTTCCCACAACTGTGCATAAAGGCTCAGGTAATTGCGGGATGGTTAGTGCAAATGTACGTGAGACGTGTTGCAAAATCTCGTTTTGATAAGCGATATCATCGAGTTTTGTCAGAAATTCTTCTCTGGGTTTCATTAAAAGTAATTAATATATTAAAAACAATAGGTTAGATTAATTTTTGTTTTGTATTTCCTATCAATAGCTTTGAAAAAACTAATATAGAGCCAAAATGAATAAAATGTCAGTAAAAATTCATCGAATTCTACGATGATGCTACAAGGTTTTGCCTGAAAAAAATGATATTATTCAACAATTAGGCTTATTTTAGGACGCGCACACATTACAATTAGAATCGATGGATGTAAATAAATTAGCAGCGTCCATTCCAGCATAACATCCAGAAGGCATTATTAAAAAATACAGTGAGTTCCATACCAGAAATTATTACTTCGTCTCGCTCGACGGAGACAGCAGACCATTCTCTAAATGTTTGGCAATCAGATAATGTCACAAAGCTTTTAGGGCTGAATCATTTCCCAGATCAAGTTCGTCAGCTGCAGCAACCATTTTGCGTTGTTAAAGATAAATCAGAAACATCGCTTGCTATCGGTGGAGCGATTCAATTAACACATCAGCAAGAGTTGAACGATGATCAATATTCTTTACTTGGGTTCTCTGCAGCGCAATCTATTATCGCTTTAGGTGATCCTGAGTTCTGTCACGATTACCAGATAGATTATCCGTATATGGCCGGTTCGATGGCAAACGGTATTGCTTCTGTTGAGCTGGTTGAAGCATTAGCAAAAGAAAATATGCTGGCTTCTTTTGGGGCTGCCGGTTTGCAATTAAAAGAAATAGAAGCGGCAATACAACTATTACAATCTTCATTAGCAGATAAAACACATTGTTATAACCTGATTTATTCACCGAATGAAAAAGGGCATGAAGATGCAGTGGTTGATCTGTTTTTAAAATACGGAGTGACACTGGTTGAAACATCAGCCTATATGAAGCTGACTTTAGCTGTAGTTCGTTATCGTGTTTCACGTATTCATAAAGATGAGCAAGGTAATGTTGTTGCGCCTAATCGAATCATTGCCAAAGCATCGCGTGTTGAACTGGCTAGTAAATGGTTTAGTCCGCCACCGGAAAAATTATTAAATCAATTAATAGAACAAGGTGTGATAACGCAGGAACAAGCTGAGTTGGCAAAAGAGATACCAATGGCGCAGGACTTAACGGTTGAAGCGGATTCCGGTGGTCATACTGATAACCGACCTGCAATTACTCTATTACCGACGATGCTATCTCTGCGTGATCAGTATCAGGCTAAATATAATTATAAAAAGCCATTGCGTGTTGGTGCGGCAGGCGGCATTGCTACACCGGCTTCTGCTTTAGGGGCGTTTGCTATGGGAGCGGCTTATATAGTAACCGGCACTGTTAATCAGGCTTGTAAGGAATCCGGTTCATCCGACATTGTCAGAGAAATGCTGGCGAGTGCTGAACAGGCGGATGTGACGATGGCACCTGCGGTTGATATGTTTGAAATGGGCGTAAAATTACAAGTACTAAAACGCGGCACTATGTTTGCGATGCGTGGTAATAAACTTTATGAAATTTATAAAAAGTATTCTTCAATAGAAAAGATTCCGGAAGCTGAACGAAGCAGCCTTGAGAAAACAATTTTTAAAATGTCATTAGCTGAAGTTTGGCAAAACACCGAAACATTTTTTAATGATCGTGATCCTTCGCAAGTAGAAAAAGCCTATAAAGATGCTAAGCATAAAATGGCCTTAATTTTCCGTTGGTATCTGGGCTTATCTTCTCGTTGGGCTAATGCCGGTGTTGAAGACAGACAGGTTGATTATCAGGTTTGGTGTGGACCGGCAATGGGTGCGTTTAATGAATGGACGCGCGATTCATTTTTATCAGAAATGAAGAATAGAAGTGCAGTGACAGTTGCAATGAATATTTTATTTGGTGCTGCAGTATTGTTTCGAATTAATGCCTT
>JBELBG010000108.1:0-2451 GCA_042095435.1 Thiotrichaceae bacterium
GATCGTTGGCGGCTGGACCCTAATCATTTGTATTCTCCAAAGCTAGAAGCTGATAAAGTTAATTCTCGACGCGCCTGCTTAATACAGAATTTTGAATTTAATCCTGAGGGATTCAATATAGATGCAGATTTGTTGAATAGTCTGGACCCGATGTATCAGATTTTGTTGCATGCTGGGCGTAATGCCTGGGTAGATGCCAACACCAATGTGATAGATAAATGTCGTGTGGGCATCATCATAGGCAATATTGTTTTACCTACGGAATCATCATCGTTGTTTAGTGATGAGCAATTCAAAACATTATTCGAAACGCAATTAAAGATAAGCTCTTATGGTAAATCTGACACTACTGAAGTACTTAATCGTTACGTTGCCGGTTTACCGGGTGGGTTATTAGCAAAGGCTCTAGGTCTTGGTGCGGGTGCCTATACGTTAGACGCAGCTTGTGCTTCGTCACTCTATTCACTGAAGTATGCGATAGATGAATTAGTTTCGGGCCGTACTGATGCGATGTTAGCCGGCGGTGTATCACGCCCCGATAGTCTCTATACGCAGATGGGATTCTCTCAACTCAACGCCATTTCAAAATCTGGTCGTTGTTCGCCATTCGATAGCAAGGCCGATGGTCTGGTTGTTGGTGAAGGCGCTGGCATTTTTGTGCTTAAGCGTTTAGATGATGCAATTGCACATGATGATCATATCTATGCAACGATAGCAGGGATTGGGCTTTCGAATGATATTGAAGGCAATATTATGTCACCGGACACAGAAGGACAGTCTCGTGCGATGCAATCTGCTTATGCTAAGGCCGGCTGGTTGCCGAATCAAGTACAGCACATTGAATGCCACGGTACCGGAACACCTGTTGGTGATGGTGTTGAATTCAATTCCCTAAGGAATCTTTGGCAACAACATCATGTCGAAGGCGAGTGTGTGATTGGTTCTGTAAAAAGTAATGTGGGGCATTTATTAACGGCGGCGGGTGCAGCGGCATTGATGAAAACATTACTGGCGATGAAGCATGGTGTCCTGCCACCGACAGCGAATTATGAGACGCCCTCAAATAAGATTGATTTAGCAAATAGTCCGTTTAAAGTCTTAGCCGAAGCAGCGCCATGGGAAGTGAAAACCAATATACCTCGACGAGCAGCAATTAGTGGTTTTGGTTTCGGTGGTATAAACGCACATGTGCTACTTGAGCAATATGACATAGGCATAGTTGCTAAAAATAGTGCATCTTTAGCACCAACAGACAAAGCAGATATTGCCATCGTTGGCATGGATTCCCATCTGGGGCCTTGGCATGATCAGTCAGAATTTGATACGGCTGTTTTGTTTGGCGAAAATGAGTCTGCAGCTAAACCAAGAAATTGGTGGGGTGCTGAAACAAACGACTGCAAAGGTTATTCAATTGATGAAGTTAAAATACCTTTAGGCCGTTATCGAATACCCCCTGCGGAATTAAAAGAGATGCTGCCGCAACAACTGTTGATGTTAGAAGTGGCCGCGAATGCATTGGAGGATGCAGGTCTTTCAGAACTTACCGCTGAGCAACAATGCCGAACTGGTGTCTTTATCGGTATTGCGCTTGATTTAAATACGACGAATTTTCATTTTCGTTGGCTACAGAAAAAATATGCGCGTGAATGGTCACAAGGCTTAGGCATTGCACTAAATGAAAGCGAATTAAATGAATGGATAGTGAAACTTCGTGAGGCTAGCGGCCCTGCATTGACTGCGAACCGTACCATGGGTGCATTAGGTGGTATTGTTGCCAGCCGCATAGCACGTGCTTTTCGAATTGGTGGTCCGTCATTCACCGTCTCTGCAGAAGAGACCTCAGGACTGCGTGCGTTGGAATCTGGTTTACGTGCCTTACAACAAAATGAATTAGACCAGGTCATCGTCGGTTCAGTTGATCTGGCTAGCGAACTAAGAGCCGTAATAGGACATATCGAATATCATCAACACGGAAACGTTGCAGATGGTGCCACCGCATTCATTTTAAAGCGTCATGAAGAGGCATTACGTGATGGTGATAAGGTTTATTCCATTATCAAAGGGTTTGGCGCCGCCTCGGCGGGTGGCTGTGATGACAAAGAGCTTAATCTCGCTGCTCAAGTCGAGTCGATTCAAAAGGCATGTTCAGATGCGCGATGTCATCTAGATGACATCGATCACATTACACTTGCCAGTGAAGCAGAATATCTGGCAGATATTCCAATTCTTGGAAATGTAAGTATAAATCAGTTTCCATTAGGGCATAGCGGTGCTGCGACGGGTTTATTTGCCGTTGCCAGTGCAGTCAGCAGTTTACAGCATCGTTTACTACCAACAGCACAAGATTCCCAAGTACGTTACTGGCTAAAAGATCGCATCAAAGGAACAAGAAAAAACTTAGTCAATGCAACCAGCTTCGATGGCAATGCTATTAGTGTCCTGCTTGAAGAA
>JBELBG010000108.1:2461-5692 GCA_042095435.1 Thiotrichaceae bacterium
GATAATGCAGCGCTAATAGCTAAAACAGATTCCGCAAAACTATTCATTGCCGCTGCTAAAAATTCACAGGCCTTAATAAATAAGATTAAAAAGTTATTGTTTTCTGACGCGCCTCAATATAATTATGATGATGAACAATTACGCGTTGCATTAGTTGTTAATGATAATAATGAATTTAATCTTGCCTGCGATGAAGCTATCAATGCTATACAGACTAATCAGTCTATAGATAACGGTCGTTGTTTTTATTCCGTTGCCCCTATGGCCTCACAAGGTAAAATTGCCTTTGTCTATCCCGGCTCCGGTAATCACTTCTGGGGTATGGGGCAGGAGTTGGGTGTTGCCTTCCCAAACATATTAGAAAAACTAAATTCAGAAAATGATTCGTTGGCTTCACAATTTGCCAAAGGACGTTTTTGGCAGTCACAAAATAGTAAAGCAAATCTTGATAAAGTATTAAGTCATGAAGAGGTTATCTTTGGTCAGGTTTGGTTAGGGACTTTCGTCAGTGATGTTGTTACTAGTTTTGCGATTAAATCAGATGCGGTCATTGGCTATAGTCTTGGCGAGACCGCTGGTTTTTTCTCAACACGTACCTGGACGGCGCGCGATGAAATGCTACGGCGTATTCAGAAAAGTACCTTGTTTACCGAGGAGCTTGCAGGGGCCTGTATCTCAGTACAAAAAGCCTGGGGTACGAATGATCCAATTGATTGGGCCTTAGGTGTGATTAATACTAGTGCAGATAAAGTTAAAATCGTAATAGAAAATTATAAGCATGTGTATTTATTGATTATCAATACACCTAATGAATGTGTCATTGGTGGTGACCGCACAGCATTAAATAAGGTAGTTAAAGTACTCGCAGCGCAATATCATCCGCTTTCAGGAGTGACCACGGTTCATTGTGAAGTCGCAAAGTCTGTTGCGCAGTCCTATCGTGATTTACATCTCTTTGAAACAACTCCTCCCGACGATGTGACTTTCTATAGTGGTATTCGTGGTGGTGCGTATAACGTTACTCAAGATTCTGCTGCAGATTCAATTTTGGACCAGGCGTTGGCGCCTTTTGATTACACCAAGGTCATCAATAGTGCTTATGAAGATGGTATACGTTTTTTTATCGAGATGGGGCCGGGTTGTTCTTGTACCCGAATGATTGATCAAATCCTTATCGATAAACCACATTTTGCCAAGGCAGTGTGTGTCAAAGGACAGGATAGTATTCATAATGTCATGCAATTATTGGCGAGACTCTATGCCGAAGGCGTGTCAGTCGATTTATCGCAGCTTGATAGTCCAAAAGAAACTAATAAAATAGAATATAAAAATTATATTAGCGTTAAGACTGGCGGTGAACCTTTTAAAGTGCCCTTACCGCCAAAGGGAAATGAAGACGAGATAATCTCAGCCATCGTTGAATTAAAGCAGAAACACACAAGGGAAGAAGTTATTCAGATTGATCGGCAGCAACACAATATGAGCTCTTTACTAATGGATGCTAACGACGGGCTGCAACCAATTCTCGAACAGATGCAACTCGCAGGACAAGCACGCGTCGAAGCGCAAGCAGCTTTCTTACGTGTCAGTCAGGGTATGACAAAGACGCTCGAGCAAGCTATCAATATGCAAATGCAGTTAATGGCAGGGACTGAACTAGACATGTCACCACGTTCTTATCGTCCCGGACAACCTGCACAAAGAGAAGAGATCGAATGTCAATTTGATAGAGCAGCATGTTTGGAGTTTGCTGTTGGGTCTATTGGCAACATGTTGGGTGAGAATTTTGCTGACATCGATCAACATCCGTCACGTGTGCGTCTACCCGATGAGCCATTAATGTTGGTTGACCGTATTCTCGAAGTCAATGGCGAGGCAGACGCCTTAACGCATGACTTAGCTGCAAGCGGTAGCGTCATCACAGAGCATGATGTCTTGCCCGGTGCCTGGTATCTAGATTTAGGCCGTATTCCAACCTGTATCGCCGTGGAAGCAGGGCAGGCCGATTTATTCTTGTCGGGATATTTAGGCATAGATCATATTACGAAAGGTTTGGCAGTCTATCGCTTGCTAGATGCGCGTATTACTTTCCATGGACCATTACCGACAGCAGGGCAAACGATTCATTACGATATCCATATTGAACAGTTTTTTAGCCAAGGAGATACACGTCTATTCCGTTTTAACTTTGAAGGGACTGTAAACGGTCAACCACTACTCACCATGACACAGGGTTGTGCCGGTTTCTTTAGCCAACACGAACTCGATGCCGGGCAGGGTATTATACTGACCAGTATCGAAAAACAAAAAGCCAAAGGTAAGTTAACTAAAGACTGGCATCAACTTGTGTCGTTGAATGTCGAACGTTATGACGATAAACAATTGAATGCCTTGCGCGATGGCGATCTTGTTTCATGTTTTGGAAATGACTTTGCAAATATAGGCTTAAATAAACCGGTCGGCTTACCTAGCGGTCGTATGACCTTAGTCCATCGCATACTTAATCTGAATCCTGCTGGTGGACGATTTGGTATTGGTCAGATCACGGGCGAAGCCGATATACGTCCAGATGATTGGTTTCTGACTTGTCACTTTGTTGATGATCGGGTTATGCCGGGCACTCTAATGTACGAGTGCTGTTTACATACCTTACGCGTTTATCTCCTACGTATGGGCTGGGTTGGTGAAATGGATGAGTTTATTTATGAACCGATGATTGACGAAGTCAGTCAATTAAAATGTCGAGGTCAGGTAACTGAAGAAACCAAGGCAGTTCAATATGAAATAACGTTGAAAGAGATTGGATACAAAACAGACGGTACGCCTTATGTCTTGGCTGAGGCATTAATGTATAGCGATCATCGCGCTATCGTGCAGATAAAAAACATGTCGTTACAACTGAGCGGTTTAAAACGCGAACGGCTGGAAGCGCTTTGGGCCAATCAAGTAACAACACAAATAAAACAAGTCTTGTTCGATAACGAATCAATACTCGCCTTTGCCGTTGGTAAACCTTCAGAGGCCTTTGGTGATCGTTATAAGATATTTGATAGCGAACGTAAGATTGCACGTTTGCCGGGCCCGCCGTATAAGTTTTTAGATCGCATTACATCAATCAAAGATTGTGAGCCATGGGTACTCAACGCGGGCGGCATTATCGAAGCCGAATACGATATCTCTGCTAATGACTGGTATTTCACGGAAGACAATCAACCCTATATGCCGTTTGGG
>JBELBG010000109.1:0-5689 GCA_042095435.1 Thiotrichaceae bacterium
AATAGGAATAATAAACTCGATGTTATATGTGAGTTAGGCGCACTCATTGATTATCTTAATTGTTTGCAACAACCACATACTTACATTAATGAAACCCGTTGTATTGTTCCTGTAAACATTATTGGCAATACCGATTTACAAAAATTGCTTGTTAATACAAATAATCGACAACAAATTCAAAAAGAAGCTTTCTCACCGTTAATTTCAGAATTAAAAACAAGGCTACTAGGCATTCAACACGAATTAAAAGAATACCGGCAAGACCTTATTTACAGTTTAATTATGTCTAAACTTGCAGTAAAAACCTGCAATGAAATTCTGGCTGATGATTGTCAACTACTGGATAGAAACATTAGTTTAACACCAATACGGAAATTCTGGACTGCATGGCTAACTCGCACTTTTCGTTAAACCCTATCCCCCTACTCTAAACCGCAATCGAACTCGTTGACGTCTAAAAGTATCCGTATCAAGTATTTCCGAAGTAAAAATAAAAAATTGCCGACGATAATTAAAATGTAAACATATGATCGTCAGCCAAGGATGCACAAAAAGATTATCATTCAATTCAGCAGGTTACACTGTTCCATCTAGCATTTTTACCTGCCATGTATCCTCGTAATCCAAAATCAAACTATCTATTGTGGCTACAGTTTTATTCAGCGCCCTTCTATAGAAGAAAACACAAAAACTGATACTAATAAAACAGCTTATCACCACCTTTATTATTAGAGTCAGACTATTTAGCCAGATCATGATTAGGCACAAAATGTGCATCAATATTACGATACGACATAATTTTGGCGATGGTTTGATGGGGAGTCTGAAAGTATGCAAGAAAGGGTTTGAAATATTGTCCATAACAAATAGCTGCATTGAAAAATCCGTATTTGAGAAACAAGATATTAGCTGAATTTGCATTAAAATAACTGTATAATTTATATTGCATCGCAACATTAGCAGTTACTATCTATTTAACTATGAAAGAAAGTAAAAAAATTAATCATCAGGTCGATAAAGAAGAAACGAAGCAACAGCAAACTGACTCCCCGGTGAAGGAAATTGGCGGCCCTAAAGGTCCTGAACCAACACGTTATGGTGACTGGGAAAAGAAAGGACGCTGTATAGACTTTTAGCAAGAAACTATAAAGTAATACTGAAAAACAGCTACTTTAAAACGATTAGAATTAACCACTATTTGAGGGAATCTACTATGGAATCGGTGAAACGACCGTTATCACCCCATTTACAAGTCTATAAACCCCAATTGACATCTGTATTGTCAATTACACATCGAGGTACAGGCGTATTTTTAAGTCTGGGTTCGTTATTGCTGACTTGTTGGCTAGTTTCACTGGCGACAGGTGAACAGGCTTTTAGCAATCTGCAACAACATTACACCGCTTGGTATGGAAAAATAGTACTGATCGCGTTTATCTTTTCGGTTTTTTATCACCTTTCAAACGGCATCAGACATTTATTTTGGGACATGGGTAAAGGCCTCGATATATGCACCGCCTATAAATCAGGCTATGCCGTAATTGCCGCAAGCATCATTCTGACAGCCACTACAGTTATTTGTGGGGGTGTATTGTGAGTATGCAAACACCTTTAGCAAAAGTTCGTGGTCTGGGTTCCGCCAAAGAAGGCTTTCATCACTGGTGGGCACAACGTTTAACCGCAATTGCACTAGTACCTTTAAGCTTATGGTTTATTTATTCGCTTGTTTGCACTACCGGCGCTGACTATGCGACGGTTATTGCGTGGTTAGGTCAGCCTATGAATGCAGTGTTAATGCTCCTTTTCCTGTTTGCACTTTACTACCATGCTGCATTAGGCCTGCAAGTCGTCATCGAAGATTATATCGATTCAGAATGGCAAAAGGTTACCTGTCTGATACTGGTCAAGTTTCTCGCTTCGCTACTTGGCCTTAGTTCAGCACTTTCAGTACTTAAGATTTATTTAGGAATGTAAATAACAATGACAAATTCATACGAAATAATAGAACACAAATATGACATCGTCGTTGTCGGCGCTGGTGGTGCTGGTTTAAGAGCGACTTTTGGTATGGCTGCCAAAGGTCTGAAGACAGCTTGTATAACAAAAGTATTTCCAACACGTAGCCATACAGTTGCCGCGCAAGGTGGAATGAGTGCTTCTCTCGGTAATATGGGCGAAGATGATTGGCGTTGGCATATGTATGACACCGTTAAAGGCTCAGACTGGTTAGGTGATCAAGATGCGATTGAATACATGTGTCGTGAAGCGGTACCTGCGGTTATCGAACTTGAACATCAGGGTGTGCCCTTCTCTCGAACAGAAGAAGGTAAAATATATCAACGTCCATTCGGTGGTATGACAACAAACTACGGTGAAGGTACAGCACAACGCACCTGTGCGGCGGCAGATAGAACTGGCCATGCGATATTACATACTCTCTATCAACAATCATTAAAACATGAAGCTGAATTTTATATTGAATACTTTGCTTTTGATCTGATTATGGATAACGGTGTTTGCCGTGGTGTTATGGCTTGGGATCTGGCGACCGGGAAAATACACCGTTTTCGTGCACATCAAGTTGTATTAGCAACCGGTGGTTATGGACGTTCTTATTTCTCTGCAACATCAGCACATACTTGTACTGGCGATGGTAATGCAATGGTACTACGTGCCGGTTTACCACTACAGGATATGGAATTTATTCAATTTCATCCGACCGGTATCTACGGCTCTGGTTGTTTAATTACCGAAGGTGTACGTGGTGAAGGTGGATACTTAACCAACTCTGAAGGCGAACGTTTTATGGAACGCTATGCCCCTTCGGCAAAAGACCTGGCATCACGTGACGTTGTTAGTCGTTCTATGACGATGGAAATTCGTGAAGGCCGTGGCGTGGGTGAACATAAAGATCATATTCATTTACACCTCGAACATTTAGGTCCTGAAGTTATTAATGAACGTTTACCCGGTATTGCTGAATCAGCAGAAATTTTTGCCGGTGTTGATGTAACAAAAGAACCTATTCCTGTCATTCCGACCGTACATTACAACATGGGCGGTATTCCAACTAACTATCATGGTCAGGTTGTCACGTTAAAAGACGGTGATCCCGATAGCATTGTTGAAGGCATGATGGCGATTGGTGAAGCAGCTTGTGTATCAGTTCATGGCGCAAACCGTTTAGGCTCTAATTCATTACTCGATTTAATTGTATTTGGACGTGCAGCAGCAAACTATGCCGCAGAAAATATAAAACCGGGTATGCCTCATAAAGATATTCCGGATGCCGGTCAGGAAAGTCTGGATCGTTTAGAAAAACTTCGCACTAATAAAGGTTCAACTGCAACGGCTGAAATACGAGACAAGATGCAACGTACTATGCAAAACGATGCCGCAGTATTTCGTTCTGGTGAATCTATGCAACATGGTATTGATGAAATGGCTAAAATCTGGGAATCATTCTCCGATGTGAAAGTGGATGACAAAGGCATGGTCTGGAATACCGATCTGGTCGAAACTTTGGAACTGGAAAACTTATTACAATGTGCAATAGTCAGTATACACGGTGCAAAGAACCGTGAAGAAAGCCGTGGCGGTCATGCTCGTGAAGACTTTTCAGAGCGTGATGATGAGAACTGGATGAAACATACCCTGGCGTCGGTTGATGCCAAAGGAAATGTCAGCTTCGAATACCGTCCCGTACATATGTTCACCTTATCAGACGATGTAGATGTGTTCCCACCAAAGAAACGCGTCTATTAATATCGGAAAATAAAAAGAGAATAACTATGGCTGAATTTACACTACCAAAAAATTCCAAAGTACAAAAAGGCAAAACCTTTGCTAATGCAGAAGGCGCAACCAATAAAAAAATATTTCGTATTTATCGTTGGGAACCTGACTCAGGTGACAATCCTAGACTGGATACTTACGAAATCAATTTAGATAGCTGTGGCCCGATGGTACTTGATGCGATTATCTATATTAAAAATGAAATCGATTCGACCTTAACTTTTCGTCGTTCCTGTCGTGAAGGTATCTGTGGTTCCTGTGCAATGAATATCGGTGGCACCAATACATTAGCCTGTACTAAAGCGATAGGTGATTTCAAAGGCGATATTGCCATCTATCCTTTACCACACATGCCTGTTGTTAAAGATTTGGTTCCAGATTTAACACATTTCTATGCACAATACGCATCAATTAAACCTTGGATGCAAACACAGTCTGCACCTCCGCCTGATGCAGAACGCCTACAATCAAAAGAAGAACGTGCCGCATTAGATGGTTTATACGAATGTATTCTTTGTGCCTGTTGTTCAACCTCTTGCCCAAGTTACTGGTGGAATAGTGATCGTTATCTTGGTCCAGCAATTTTACTGCAAGCCTATCGTTGGATAGCAGATAGCCGTGATGAATATACTGGTGAACGTTTAGATGATCTGGAAGATCCATTCCGGCTCTACCGTTGCCATACCATCATGAACTGTACTAATACTTGTCCGAAAGGTTTAAATCCGGCTAAAGCAATTGCAGAAATTAAAAAGTTAATCGTATCGCGTTCTGTTTAGAGTTTATAAACCGACTTTATAGTGAACGAAAAATCTAGGCTATTATGGCATTGTCGTCGAGGTATTCGCGAAATGGATATATTATTTCGCGAATTCATCGAACAACATTACGATGATTTAAACGATGACGACAAACAATCTTTTTCAAAATTACTTAATGAAGCGGATCTTGATATTCTCAACTGGATTATGGAAAAAGATACTCCAGATACAGATGAATTAAAAAATATTATTTCTATAATCCGTCAATCACGACAATTAAATTAGTTATTATGCAACAAGCATGGAAAGATTTTCTTAAAAACAATGAACTTGATAGTGATATTGATGTAACAAATTCACCTGTCAGCTCTCCCCTATTGGGCTTCGCTGTGTTAGCTGTCAGCGGTGATGACCGACATAATTTCTTACACAGTCAATTTATTAATGATTTAAACCTGATTGAATCACCATCGGCACAACTGTCCGCATGGTCTAATCCTAAAGGCCAGGTTATAACTAACTTTATCATTATTAATACAGGTATTAGTTATTTATTAATATTCAAAGAAGAATTAAAAGACTACGTTCAGAAACGATTAACCATGTTCATCTTGCGATCAGACGTAAAAGATGAAGATATTTCAGAATCATCACCTCTGATTGGTATCGCAAATATTGATGATTTAACAGTAATAACAGAAAACATTCCTAAAAATGCTGGAGAAATTATTGCCATAGAAGGAATCATTATTGTTTTTCACCCTGATAATTCAGGGCGCTATTTAATAACAGGCAGCACAGAAGCATTGATAAACAAGTTACTTAAACTAGATATAAAGTTAAGCGATAATTCGAAATGGGAACTATTAGATATTCTGTCTGGTTTACCGTGGATAACAAAAGCAACACAAGAACAGTTTTTACCACAGATGTTAAACCTTGATGTATTAAAAGGATTAAGCTATCAAAAAGGCTGTTATCCTGGTCAAGAAGTGATCGCACGTTTACATTATCGCGGCGAAGTAAAAAAACGTCTCAACTTGATTAAATCAGAGCAACCCTTAACAATTGGCGAACAAATCATTTCTGAACAATCTGAAAGTAATGCAGGTAGCATTATTAATTCGGCAAGT
>JBELBG010000110.1:0-3649 GCA_042095435.1 Thiotrichaceae bacterium
CTTGAAAACATTTTTGCTATCCCCATTTACTTATTAAGTTAAATGAAATGATATTTTGGAGGTAGATAAAATGGCTTTAACCAGTTATGAACCATGGGGATTATTAGATCGATTCAATCAACAACTCAATCAGCTGGCTTATTCTGATAAGTCTTTAGAAAATGGTGACAGTGACTTTTCTAATGTTGTAACCAGCCATTGGCGTCCTGCAGTTGATATTAAAGAAGAAGGTGAACGGTTTTTTATTACTGCTGATTTACCGGGCGTTGATCCTAAAGATATTGAAATCACAATGGATAACGGCATCCTGACAATTAAGGGTGAACGTAAATCTGAAGTGCGTGATGAAAAAGAAGGCTACAAACGTGTTGAACGAGTTAGTGGTACTTTCTATCGTCGCTTTAGTTTACCGGATACTGCAGATGCAGAATGCATTGAAGCAAAAGGTAATCATGGTGTTCTGGAAGTTGTGATTCCAAAGCATGAAAAAGTTCAGCCTCGCAAGATTGAAGTAAATGGTTAATTAAAATTATTTCAATTATTGATGATTAATACATTGATAGCCTTCTAAAAGTACACGAGCAGGTTTACCTGCTCGTGTATTATTATGTGCGGGATGTACTGTCCGATTTGTTGTTCCAAATACCAACAGTAGCGGCTTTAAACAAAACTTAAGGACTTGTATCCGTGTAGCTAATGCTATGAGCGTAGGATGTGCGGGAGGCCTATAAGATATAGGTGAACGATTTCATGGACGGCATCGGCAGAGCCGAGCAATTACAGAGTGGCGATTTTATTCCTGCGTTGTGAACTTTTTTAAATTAAAGACTCCAATCTTAAAAACTACAACCAAAATTAATAAAAACATTATGAAAACTATTTTAAGCCAATTATTTTCACGTCTTTTTTTATTATCATTAGCATTTATTACGCCTGTCGTTAATGCAGCTCTGCCAATCGAAGTAGAGGGAAAAGAACTACCAACGCTTGCACCGATGCTGGAAAAAGTAACGCCAGGTGTTGTTAATATTGCTACAGAAGGGAAAATTCAGCTACAACAGAATCCGCTATTTAATGATCCGTTTTTTCGCCGCTTTTATAATGTTCCGAATCAACCGTTAGAACGTAAAACAAGTAGCCTTGGTTCAGGTGTTATTGTTGATGCAAAGCGTGGGTTGGTGTTAACCAATAACCATGTTATTGCCAATGCGCAACAAATCACAGTGACATTACGTGATGGCCGTCAACTGGAAGCTGAAATAGTAGGTACTGATCCGGAAACGGATGTCGCAGTGATTAAAATACCACCTGATAACTTAACAGCGGTTAAAACAGCGAATTCAGATAATTTAAGAGTCGGTGATTTTGTTGTCGCAATTGGTAATCCTTTTGGTCTTGGTCAAACTGTCACTTCAGGAATTGTCAGTGCTCTCGGACGTAGTGGTCTGGGTATTATGGGTGCAGATGGTTATGAAAATTTTGTACAAACAGATGCCTCGATTAACCCTGGTAATTCAGGAGGTGCGTTGGTTAACCTTCGTGGTGAATTAGCTGGTATTAATACAGCTATTATTGCACCGAATGGTGGCGGTAATGTCGGTATTGGTTTAGCCATTCCTATTAATCTTGCTTTAAATATCATGGAACAGATTGTTGAAACTGGTGAAGTTAAACGTGGTTTTCTTGGCGTTAGTATGCAGGACATGAGCCCGTCATTAGCCGAAGCCTTTGGTCTTAAAGATCAGCAGGGCGCGATTGTTAATGAGGTTTTTGCTGATTCACCCGCAGATAAAGCCGGATTGCGTGCTGGCGATATCGTTATTTCGACCGATGGTAAAAAGATTAAAGACTCGGCTGATTTAAGAAACCGTATCGGACTTTTACCTGTCGGTGAAAAAATTAAATTCAAGGTATTACGTGACGGTAAGGAAGCTGATTTTATTATTGAGGTTGATGAAAATAGTCAAGCTGCAACGACACCGAAGGCATCAAATGAATTATTAGAAGGAATAGCGGTTGCTGATATTGAACAAGGTGACCCGTATTATGGTCGTCTTGAAGGGGTTAGGGTCACAGGTATACAACGCGGTAGTCTTGCCTGGCGTAGTGGATTAAGAGCCGGAGATGTGATTACTTCAGTTGATAAAGCACCCATTAAAAACTTAAAGCAGTTTTTGAAAGTCGTTGACAAAAAGAATGATTCTTTATTGTTAAGAATTATTCGAGGCAATGCAGCAGCATTTCTCGTTTTGAAAAAATAATTACTGTTCCAGATTGAAGCTGGCAATCGAACTTCTAATAAGTTCGATTGCTTTCTTTCTGGGAAAGGATTTTCGGTAAGCAATAATCACTTCCCGAGAAGGAACAGGATTATTGAAAGGTCGATATTCAAGTAAATTATTTAAACCACTTTCTGTTTCAGTTGATAAACCGGGTAATATTGTAATACCGACACCGGCTGCAACCATTTGTCTGATTGTTTCTATAGAACTACTTTCAAGCGACTTTTGAATTTTATTATTTTTACCTGTTGAGTTAATACAATTAGGGCAAAGTTCAACAATTTGATCACGAAAACAATTGCCTGATTTAAGTAATAACATCGTA
Source organism: Thiotrichaceae bacterium (assembly GCA_042095435.1). GTDB lineage: Bacteria > Pseudomonadota > Gammaproteobacteria > Eutrophobiales > Eutrophobiaceae > UBA7359. The sequence continues at coordinate 2,608 of JBELBG010000110.1, forward strand.
TCATCTGATAAATCCGATGGTTTTAATTTTTTCTTTTTAGTTAACGGGTGCGTAGCGGGTAATGCCACCTGAAAAGCTTCTTTATATAGTATTTCTGTTTCAATGCCTGGCTCTTCAAAAGGATTTGAAAGAATCGCAACATCTATTTCTCCCGATTTTAATCTCATCCCTAGGTTCTTTGTATAATCTTCTTCTATCAATAAAATAAGGTTAGGTGCTTTTTTATTTATTAGTGGAATAAGTTTTGGTAATAAATAAGGGCCAATCGTATAGATAACGCCAAGTCTTAATTCACCTTTTAATTGATCTTTATTCTGTTTGGCGATTTCTTTTAAATTATTTGTTTCATTTAAAATGAGCGCAGCCTGTTTAACAATTTCCTGTCCAATCGGGCTAACAGAAATGTCATGTTGATGTCGTTCAAATATACTGATACCGAGTTCTTCTTCTATTTTCTTTATCGCTACACTAAGCGTTGGTTGGCTGACAAAGCAACTTTGTGCTGCTCGACCAAAGTGCAGTTCTTTTGCAACAGCGACGATATAGCGAAATTCAGATAATGTCATAATGTAATTAGTATTTTATTGTTTAATTGGCACGACATTAGAATTATTCTTACTTGGTCTATGATATGTATCAGAAATTATTTTTTCCAGTAAATCAATATCAACATAGGAATGATTAAAGCTGTTTCCTTGCGATAGAGTGAATGCTTTACCGGGTTCTCCCAGATTATTGGCAACAATAGAAGCACCTGTAAAATTATTATCTATTGTATAAGCATGTGTCGTAATAATCGTTTTCATGCCTGCAGCTAATGCAGCAAGATTTCCATTTTGTGTATCTTCGATTGCGATGCAGTCTTTTGCTTCCAGGCCAAGACCAGCAAGCACACATTGATATGCTGCGGGTGAGGGTTTTTTATCCTGAACGGTATCGCTGGTGACAATTGAGTTGAATAGTTCGCCCGGTTCTATATCCATTATTGTATAAAAAAGCGTTGTTAAATGCAGATAAATACAACGAAGGGAAAATGTTAGAT
>JBELBG010000110.1:3659-5646 GCA_042095435.1 Thiotrichaceae bacterium
GATGAACTGGTCGCTACACCCAGTTTTATTCCTTTATCCCGTGCGTCATTAATCAATCGAATTACGCCCGGACGAAACTCAAGAACATCATCCTCCAGAATTTTTCGATAGAGCTGAGATTTACGTTTATGCAGTTCCAGAACAAAATGTTCCGGATCGCCTATTTTGCTTTTCAGTGCTTTATCTTCATTAAGGAATCTTCTAAAGCGTTCTTTGCCGCCGGAGATAAATAGAATTTCCCGATAATCATCAACTGACCAGTTCCAGTCGATGTTAAATTCTTCGAAAGTTAAATTGAAAGCTTGGCGATGAATTTCCTCGGTATCCGCGATGGTACCGTCGACGTCGAAAATTATTCCTTTCAATTTCATTAAGGCTAACAATTAACTCGTTGTTAAGGTAATTAGCCTTTGATTATAAACAACAAATGAGATGATGCAACGCGGTATTAAAACCTGTTCTCAGGCAAAATTATTGCACGAGATAGTTGCGTATAAATGTTATATTTAATCTGGTAAATCACCATTATTCTCAGGGCAGGTTTTAGTTAAACATGATAGATATTTCTGTAAACGAACAAACATTATTGATAGCAATGCTTGTTGCCCTATTGCTTATAATATTGTTGTGGCTTGTCAGTTTAAAAAAATCGAAACAACTCACAAATGAAATAACCGACTTGAAGCAGAAGTTCGCGGTAGAAGCTGAGCGAACAGAAAGTAAAACTTACCGCATTGATGAATTGAATGATGCACTAAAGGATAGAGAAAACCAGAATAAGGAATTACAAGCCAGTATTGAAGACAATAAAGCGACAATTGCGGAATTAAGCACACGTCTTAATGAAGAGAGGAAAGTGTCTCAGGAAAAACTGATGTTACTTGAACAGGCTGAGAAAAAAATGATGGAAACATTTGAAAACCTGTCGAACAAAATTCTGGATGAAAAAAGTAAAAAATTTACCGAGCAAAATAAAACTAATATTGGTGAAGTATTAAACCCGCTACGCGAACAGCTCGGTGATTTTCGTAAAAAGATTGAAGACGTTTATGATAAAGAAACAAAAGATCGCATGTCTTTGTACCATGAAATCACTAATCTAAAATCCTTAAATGAACAAATGAGTAAGGATGCGATAAATCTGACCAAAGCATTGAAAGGTGATAGTAAAAAACGCGGTGACTGGGGTGAAGTGATACTCGAAAGAGTGCTTGAAGATTCCGGTTTAAAAAATGGACGTGAGTATGAAGTACAGGGCAGTTATCGAGATGAGAATGGTAAATTATTTTATCCGGATATCGTTGTTCATTTACCCAATAAGCGTGATGTTATTATTGATTCAAAAATATCGTTAAATGCGTACGAACGTTATTACGCAGCAGAAGATGAGCGCGATAAACAACAGGCCCTGAGTGAACACCTTAGTTCAGTCCGTTCACATGTGAATGACTTAAAAGGTAAGAGTTATGATGAACTGGTCGGCGTTAATTCACTGGATATGGTATTAATGTTTGTCGCAATAGAACCGGCACTGATGCTCGCATTTGAAAATGATGAATCCTTGTTTCAGGATGCCTTTACCAAAGGTATCTTTTTAGTGAGTCCTTCAACCTTAACCATGAATTTACAAGTGATTCAGAATATGTGGCGTTATGAATATCAAAATCAAAACGCACAGGAAATTGCGAAAAAAGCCGGTGATATGTATGACAAGTTTGCCGGTTTTGTTGAAGCGCTGGAAGATGTCGGTGATAAGTTAGGAAAAGCACAAAATGCCTATGAAACAGCGCATAATCGATTAGCTGATGGCAAGGGTAATTTAATTGCCCGTGCAGAAGCCATTCGGAAACTGGGTGATTTAAAAACGAATAAAACGTTACCTGAAGATATAGTGACCAAGTCTCTTCCTGAAAGTTAGTCAATAATAATTGACTATCGCCTTAGTATTGCGAACCAACGATAAAAATTAAGTAAGCTGGCAAGGGAT
>JBELBG010000111.1:0-5548 GCA_042095435.1 Thiotrichaceae bacterium
GATGTATTACGCAGTTATATGCCAGGATGTAGAAAACAGCTTAGAAAAAAGAATGAGCGTCCGTCCCGATCATGTTGCCCGGCTTGAAGCATTAAGAGATGAAGGTCGTTTATTGACAGCCGGACCCCATCCTAAAATTGATAGCGAAGATCCGGGTTCAAATGGTTTTACCGGCAGTCTAATCGTTGCAGAATTTGAATCGCTTGAAGCAGCACAAGCTTGGGCAGATGCGGATCCTTATATCGCAGCCGGTGTGTATGAACAAGTCACGGTTAAACCTTATAAAAAAGTATTCTAAATGAATCGAATAGAAGCGATAAAAGAACGCATTACAACTAAACTGCAGCCAGTGCAGCTTGATATCGTTGATGAATCTCACCTGCATGCCGGTCACAGTGGGCACGGTGGAGCGGGTCATTTTGCTGTAACGATTACATCAGAAACATTCAACAGTAAAAGTTTGATAGAAAGACATCGATTGGTTTATTTAGCAGTGGATGATTTGATGAAAACGGAAATACATGCGTTGAGTATTAAAGCCATTTCAATAGACGAGACTAAATAGTGTCTTTCGCAAAACCATTTTTAAAATGGCCAGGCGGCAAGTTCAAGCTGGTAGAACGCATCCAGAATAAACTTGATACGGGAAAACGTTTTGTCGAACCATTTGTTGGCTCCGGCGCAGTTTTTTTAAATACGAATTATAAAGAGTATTTATTAGCGGACACTAACCCTGATTTAATCAATCTCTATTTACAAGTACAAAAAAACGAAAAAAACTTTATTGATTATTGCCAATCATTTTTTTCTGAAGAAAATAATAATGAAGAACGCTATTACCAGTTTCGAACTAAATTTAATTCAACAAGGAAGACAAGATTAAAGTCTGCACTGTTTTTATATCTTAACCGACATTGTTACAACGGACTATGTCGCTATAACTCAAAACACAAATTCAATACGCCATTTGGTCGTTATAAGAAACCTTATTTTCCGAAAATGGAAATAGAAAATTTTCATCAAGCATCACAAAAAGCCACTTTTATTCATGCTGAGTTTGCCGAAACGATGAAAAAGATTAAACGCGGTGATGTTGTTTATTGTGATCCACCTTATGCACCACTATCAAAAACAGCTTACTTTACTGATTACTTTGCAGGTGGCTTTGGCTGGGAACAACAAATTCAATTAGCAGAATGGGCAAGTAAACTTTCAAAAAAAGGGATTCCTGTCATAATTTCCAATCATAACACTGACAACACTCAGGCTCTTTATAAAAAGGCCGGAGCAAAAACAGAAAAGTTTTTAGTTAGAAGAACCATTAGTTGCAATACAAGCAAACGAAATAAAGTCGAAGAATTACTCGCTGTATTTTAAAAGTATTAATCTATGTCTGAAACACTCAAACTTACTAAAGAGTTAATTAACAAAGAGTCAGTCACGCCTGAAGATGGCGGCTGTCAAAAACTTATTGCTGAAAGACTTGAAAAACTAGGGTTCAAAGCAACGCACCTACGCTTTGAAGACGTTGATAACCTCTGGATTACGCATGGCTCATCCGGGCCTTTATTTACCTTTGCCGGGCATACTGATGTTGTACCAACAGGTCCGTTAGAAGACTGGAAAACCAACCCTTTTAAAGCGGAAATTATCAGTGGCATGCTTTATGGTCGTGGTGCGGCAGATATGAAAGGCGGTATTGCAGCAATGGTTGTTGCTGCTGAAAACTTTGTTAAACAATACCCTGAACATAATGGCATCATTGCTTTCCTAATTACCAGTGATGAAGAAGGCCCTTCGATTAACGGCACACGTAAAGTCATTAACTATTTAAATAACAACAATATCAAAATAGATTGGTGTGTTGTTGGTGAGCCTTCCAGTAATAAACAATTAGGAGATGTTATTCGTATCGGTCGTCGTGGTTCATTAAACGGGATATTGACGATTAATGGTATACAAGGTCACGTTGCGTTTCCAGAACTGGCAGAAAACCCGATTCATAAAGCCAGCGAATTCCTTGCAGAAATATCTGCAATCAAATGGGACCAAGGCAATGATTCATTTCCAGCGACCTCTTTCCAGGTATCGAATATCAATGCTGGAACAGGTGCAGAAAATGTTATCCCCGGTTCGTTGGAATTATTATTTAATTTTCGTTTTTCAACGGAACTCACCGAGGATGACTTAAAAACAAGAGTCACTGCTATACTCGATAAACATAAACTTAATTACGACCTGCAATGGAAATTGTCAGGTAATCCCTTTCTAACCGCGACAGGTAAACTTGTTGATGCAACTTGCCAATCCATTAAAGAAGTGTGTCGCATCGAAACAGATTGTTCAACAGGTGGAGGCACATCAGACGGTCGCTTTATAGCTCCGGCTGGTGCAGAAGTCATTGAACTTGGTGTCAGCAACGACACGATTCATAAAGTGAATGAATGTGTTTCTGTCGAAGATCTGGAAACGTTGACAACAATTTATACAGTTATTCTTAATAAACTTTTTCAAGACTAAAAAAAATGGAACGATTAGTAGAGCGCTCATTTTATAATGATTTTGCTAATGCAGTTCTAAATTTCTAATCAACAAGAGGTTTTTTTATGAATGCAAAAAAATATGCATTAGCAACATTGGCCGCATTTATTTTCATTTTTATTTTTGAATGGTTATGACATGGCATGTTAATGAAAGGCATGTATGAGGCAACAATAGAAGTATGGCGCCCAGAAGACCCGAGCTTGATGGTTTATATTTTCGCCGATCAGTTTTTATTTGCTGCTGTTCTTGCTTATGTCTATACGGTAGTCGGTAAGCATCTTCCCTGTAAGCGCGGTATCGCTTTTGGTTTTTTTGCTGGATTATTATTAGCTGCACCGCAACTTGGCGCTTATTGTTATATGCCTGTTCCGCTAAGCATTCCTTTAATGTGGATGCTTTCTTCTGTATTGGAATGTATAGGTGCAGGAATGATAATCGCAATGATATACAAGTTTGATAAATAGCTATTAATACAATTTATCTAAACAAGTTGTATTTGATAATGCAATATATGGCACGGAAGCCATCTTTCCAGTTTATCTTTTTACCTTCGGCATAGGTTCTACCATAGTAAGAAATACCAACTTCATAAATCCGGCATTTCATTTTGGAAATCTTGGCTGTTAATTCCGGCTCCATACCAAAGCCGTTTTCTTCAATTTCTATTTGTTTCAAAATATCTGCTTTAAATGCTTTATAACAAGTTTCCATATCTGTCAGATTTAAATTGGTGAACATATTCGACATGAATGTTAAAAAACCATTACCCAGTCGATGCCAGAAATAAAGAACACGGTGTGCACTTCCCGAGGAGAAACGCGAACCATAAACCACATCAGCACGACCTTCTACAATTGGCGTCATTAGCCATTCATATTCATTCGGATCATATTCAAGATCAGCATCCTGAATAAGAATGACATCACCTTGTGCCTGCTTAATACCTGTTCTGATTGCAGCTCCCTTGCCTTGATTCACCTCATGTAAAATCAATTGGTCAAGTTTGTCCCTAATTTCGTTTTTCAGAATATCGCGCGTACCATCGCTCGAACAATCGTCAACAACAATCAATTCGATATCAGACCAACTACTGTTACGCACAGCATCGATAATCTCTTTAATTGTCGCTTTCTCGTTATAACAAGGAATAATGACTGACAGTTTCATGTTCTATAATTTTTATTATTTATTATTAACTCAAAGAGTATCTATAAATTATAGATATCGCTACTAACAAGTTCACAACTTTTTAATAATACGTAAAAAAACCCCGCATCAGCGAGGTTTTTATTTACTTCCATTAGTTACGACAAATTATTTTTCGTCAAACTGTGCTTCTTCGGTAGAACCGGTTAGTGCAGTAACAGAAGATGAACCACCCTGAATAACAGTTGTGACATCATCGAAGTAACCTGCGCCAACTTCCTGTTGATGTGATACAAAAGTATAACCGCGTTCACGACCTTCAAATTCTGGCTCTTGAACCATTTCGGTGTAGTGTTTCATACCTTCGCCACGTGCATAGTTATATGCGAAGTCGAAAGTACGATACCAGTTCAAGTGAATACCTGCCAAAGTAATAAACTGGAATTTATAACCTAATGCAGACAGTTCTTCTTGGAAGCTTGCAATTTGCTTGTCATCAAGGTTTTTCTTCCAATTGAAAGAAGGAGAACAGTTATAAGACAATAATTGTCCTGGACATTCGGCTTGTACTGCTTGAGCAAATTCACGAGCAAAACCAATATCAGGTGTACCCGTTTCACACCAAACCAAATCAGCATAAGGCGCATAAGCAACGCCACGACTAATCGCTTGTTCCAGACCATTCTTCACACGGTAGAAGCCTTCATGTGTACGTTCTCCTGTTAAGAAAGGTTTATCGTTGTCATCGAAGTCACTGGTTACCAGATTAGCTGCTTCAGCATCAGTACGCGCTAATACAATTGTTGGAACACCCATAACATCAGCCGCTAAACGTGCTGCGGTTAGTTTTTGCACTGCTTCTTGGGTTGGAACCAATACTTTACCGCCCATGTGACCGCATTTTTTTACAGCAGCGAGTTGATCTTCAAAATGAGCGCCAGCAGCACCATTTTGAATCATGTTTTTCATTAGTTCATAGGCATTCAATACACCACCAAAACCTGCTTCTGCATCCGCAACGATAGGTAAAAAGTAATCAATTGCATCTTCTTCAGCCATTTTGCCATCAGCAATGTTTTTCCATTGAATTTCATCAGCACGTTTGAACGTGTTGTTGATACGACGGACCATGGTTGGCACTGAATCATAAGCATATAGAGACTGGTCAGGATACATGGTCTCTGAAGTGTTTCCGTCAGCGGCAACCTGCCAGCCTGATAAGTAGACAGCTTCCAGACCTGCTTTCGCTTGTTGCATGGCTTGACCTGCAGTGATTGCACCAAATGCATTCACATAACCTTTGTTTGCAGTGCCGTTTACTTTTTCCCAAAGTTTTTCAGCACCATTTTTAGCAATGGTGTGTTCAGGTTGAACGCTACCACGAAGGCGGACAACGTCTTCTGCCGAATAATCACGTTTAACACTCGCCCAACGTGGATTATCTGTCCAGTCTTTTTCCAGATCTCTAATTTGTTGTTCTCTACTACTCATTAGGTACTTTCTCCTACTAAATCAAGACAAATCGTGCCTACGCACTCATGTCTCATTGTGTTTGTTTGCCAGTTTTACCCACTACAACTTTGCTGAAATGCAAAACGTTTTAGGATAGCTCGTATACATTGAGCATGGCACTTAATTTCAAGGACAGCAAAAATAATGAGATCTCTAGTATTTAGCAAGCTAATTATGTTAATAATTAGTATTAAATATATTAATAATTAAACTATAATAGAAACTTATGGATCGTTTTTATTACAAACAAAATCGCTTGAAGCAATTACGCGCTTTTTGTTACGCCGCACAATTTAAAAGTATGTCCCGTGCAGCTGAAAAAATGTTTCTCAGCCAACCCTCTATT
>JBELBG010000112.1:0-5479 GCA_042095435.1 Thiotrichaceae bacterium
TGGTTGCTGCAGCAATGACTGGCGGCAGTGTTCGTTTAAAAAACACTCAGCCAAAACTACTTGAAACTGTTTTAGCGAAATTAACTGAGGCAGGAGCAAAAATTGAAATTGAAGAAAATGCAATTTCATTGGATATGCAAGGTAAGAAACCAAAAGCTGTCGATATACATACCTCTCCATTTCCAGGTTTCCCGACTGACATGCAAGCACAGTTTACTGCGATGAACTGTATTGCTAAAGGCAGTGGCGTTATTACTGAAACAGTTTTTGAAAATCGTTTTATGCACATACATGAATTACAGCGTATGGGAGCTGACTTAAAACTGGAAGGCAATACAACAATTACCAATGGTGTGGAAGCATTGACTTGTGCTCCCGTTATGGCAACGGATTTACGTGCATCTGCCAGTCTTGTATTAGCGGGGCTGATTGCAGAAGGTGAAACGATCGTCGAGCGTATTTATCATATTGACCGTGGTTATGAAATGATCGAGGAAAAGTTGTCGCAGCTTGGTGCTAATATCAAAAGAGTACCGGACTAAACTATTTTATAAGTCATCACTCTTAAACAGACGAACTATCGAACTCATTTATTTATGTCAGACAAAATTACAATTGCTGTTTCCAAAGGTCGAATTTTCGATGATGCACTTCCATTACTAGCCAAACTGGATATCGTGCCACTCGAAGATCCGAATAAGACACGTAAACTAGTATTGGAAACAAACCAGCCTAATATCCAATTATTAGTTATTCGCGCAACAGATGTGCCGACATACGTTGAACGTGGGGCAGCAGAATTAGGAATCTCTGGAAAAGATGTCTTAATGGAATACTCTGGTGATGATCTTTATGAACCTGTTGATCTAGGTATTGCCAGATGTCGCATGATGTTAGCAGGTCTTAAAGATGCCAAGCCGATTGTTGACCGCCCACGCGTGGTAACCAAATATACAAACATCACTAAAAATTATTTTGCGGAACGTGGTCAACAAGTAGAAATAATTAAGTTGTATGGCTCCATGGAACTTGGGCCTGTTCTCGGTTTATCAGACTGGATTGTGGACTTGGTCGATACAGGAAACACCCTAAAAGCGAATGGTTTGGTAACTCTGGGACATATTGCTGATATCAGTTCGCGTCTGGTTGTAAATAAAGCCGCAATGAAAATGAAAAACGCTACCATTAAACCGATTATCGACCAGCTTTCTGAGATTGTTGACTCGTAATGATAAAAAGTTTTAATAGTTCAGCAGAAAATTTCGATTCATTACTACAGTCGCTTTTATCATCGACAGACGAACCGGATAGCGCTGTTGTCGAAATCGTTTCAAAAGTCATTGCCGATATACGTTCGCGTGGTGACGAGGCATTACTTGAATATACCAATCAGTTTGATCGCCGAACTGCAACATTAGATTCTCTGGAAATTTCACAAACAGAACTGGATGAAGCATTAAATCGAATTTCTGCTGAGCTACGTCAAAGTCTGGAACATGCGGCAAAACGCGTAGCTGAGTTTCACGAAAAGCAAAAGCAGACAACATGGACTTATGAAGATGATGAAGGCAACATCCTCGGGCAAAAAGTCACGCCATTAGATCGCGTCGGTGTTTATGTGCCCGGTGGTAAAGCCGCTTATCCTTCATCTGTGTTAATGAATGTTATTCCAGCACATGTTGCCGGTGTAGAAGAAATTATTATGGTCGTGCCAACTCCGGATGATGTCAGAAATGATCTGGTTTTAGCCGCCGCTGCTATTGCCGGTGTTAACCGTGTTTTTTCAATAGGTGGTGCTCAAGCTGTAGCAGCATTAGCGTATGGAACAGAATTAGTACCTAAAGTTGATAAGATAGTAGGGCCGGGAAATATTTATGTGGCCACAGCGAAACGGGAAGTCTTTGGTGTTGTTGGTATTGATATGATCGCAGGGCCTTCTGAGGTTGTTATTGTTGCTGATAGCAGTGCAAATCCTGACTGGGTTGCGATGGATATGTTTGCCCAGGCGGAGCATGATGAACAGGCTAGTGCTATTTTGATTTCAGCAGATGCTGATTTTATTAAACAGCTAGAAAACAGTATCGAAAAACTCTTACCGAAAATGGAAAGAGCAGAAATCATCAAAGCAGCGTTAATGAATAATAGCGCGTTAATAAAAGTCGATGATCTTAAGCAGGCAATCGAAGTGGTTAATACTATTGCACCGGAACATCTTGAACTTGCTGTCGATGATCCAGATGCTTTATTGGATGATATCAGACATGCTGGCGCTATCTTCATGGGACATTACTCTGCGGAATCATTGGGTGATTATTGTGCCGGCCCGAACCATGTTTTACCTACTGCAAGAACAGCACGTTTTTCATCACCACTAGGTGTTTATGATTTTCAAAAGCAATCATCAATCATTAAGTGTGCAGAGAAATCTGTTGCTAGTATTGCTAATACGGCATCTGTACTAGCACATGGTGAAGGCTTAACGGCGCATGCGAAGTCAGCCGAGTATCGCTGCAATTTAAAATAATATTATTCAAATCTAATGATCGAAGATCAAATCAGAAAGCTTATCAAGCCTGCTATTCTTGAGGCAAAGGCTTATCACGTTCCAAAGTCCGATGGTTTAATTAAACTTGATGCGATGGAAAATCCTTATATATGGACAGATGAATTAAAATCTTCCTGGGCTGAGTATATGCAAAAGGCGGAATTAAACCGTTATCCGGATGCCAGTACCAGTGAGTTACGTGACAAATTAAGTGCTATGTTTGAACTGCCAGAAGGCATCGAAATGCTTTTTGGTAATGGTTCTGATGAATTAATTCAGATCATTATGATGGCATTAAATAACCAGTCTAACGTGATTATGGCACCTGAGCCGGGTTTTGTGATGTATCGTTTGCTCGGTTCATTACTGGAGCTGGATTATGTTGGTGTGCCGTTGAATGATGATTTTTCTCTCAACCTTGATGACATGTTAAAGGCCATTGATGAAAAACAGCCTGCGGTTATTTTTATTGCCTGGCCTAATAATCCAACGGGTAATATGTTTGATCGAGAATCAATTGAAACAATTATTAAAGCGGCTCCTGGTTTAGTTGTTATTGATGAGGCTTATCACGTTTTTGCACAGAAAAGTATGATGGACTGCGTGTTGAAATACCCTAATGTCTTATTAATGCGTACCTTATCCAAATTAGGTTTAGCGGGTTTAAGACTGGGTATACTGTTTGGTGCATCCGAATGGGTATCAGAACTGGATAAGCTAAGGCTGCCTTATAATATAGGTACTTTAAATCAGCTTAGCGCTAATTTTATAGTTGAAAATATAAGCCTGTTGGAGCAACAGGCAGCACAAATCCGAAATGATAGAACGCGTGTCTTTAATTCGCTTTCTCGCATTAGCGGTGTTGAGCTATGGCCTAGCGAAGCTAACTTTATTTTATTCAGAGTTGCCGGCAAAGGCGCGAGCGATGTTCATGTTGAGTTATTAAAACGGCACATTCTGATAAAGAATTTACACGGCTCTCACCCGCTACTGGAAAATTGCCTCCGTGTCACTATCGGCACTGAAGAAGAGAATCAACAGTTCTTATCAGCCTTGCAGGAAATAATGCACTGATAATACTTTAATCGTGATTAGCTTAGTTATAAACCTGCATTTTCGAGTATCTAGGGTATAGTAGCCGTTAATTCGGCATTCTTGCTTCCGGCCTTTGCGCAATCCGTGCAATCAGTTCTTGCTCTTCCCAGCCTCTAAGTATTTTAATTTTTACTTCTTTACCCGGTTCGAGTTCAGTAATGGTTTCTATAGCCTGATCTGGTGAACTGAGGTTTTTACCATCGATTGAAATCATAATATCTCCCGGAACAAGCCCCGCATTTTCTGCCGGGCCGTTACGTATGATTGCCGTTACTAATACGCCACCGGTTTTTAGGTTTGTCTCTTCTATAACATCCATACTTAAGGTTTGCGCTTCTATTCCAAGCCAGCCACGAACCACTTTGCCGTTCTTGATAATTTGACTCATAACATCAACAGCTTGATTAATAGGTGTCGCAAGACCGATACCTTCGGAACCGCCACTACTCGAAATGATTGCTGTATTGATACCTATTAGTTCTCCAGCAGCATTGACTAATGCTCCACCTGAATTACCTTGATTAATATCGGCATCAGTTTGAATAAAGTCATCAAAATAGGAGATACCGCGGCGTTTTCTGCTTGTGGCACTAACGATTCCTTGAGTCACAGTCTGGCCAAAATTGTATGGATTGCCGATTGCCAGTACGACATCGCCAATCTTTATTTCTGTCGAATTACCTATGGGTATTTGCGGCAATTTTTCCGTTTGTATATGGATTACAGCCAAATCAGTGTCGGTATCATGGCCTACTAAATGAGCTTGTGCCTGTCGGCCATCATTAAGTGTGACCGTTATTTCACTCGCATTCTTAATAACATGTGCATTGGTCAGAATATAACCAGCGGTATTCATAATTACGCCGGAACCAATAGAACTATCTCGACGTGTTTTGGGTATGCTAGGTGCGTCTCCAAAAAAGTGACGAAATAAAGGATCTTGCAATAACGGATGTATTCTCTCTTGGTAAATGGTACTGGCATAGATGTTAACGACGGCTGGTGCTGTTGATGTCACAGCGTCATTGAATGAATATTGATTGGATGAGGAAGAAGAAAACGAAAAATTAGACAATAATTGATTACCTGAAACTAACAAAAGCAAGAATGCTATTGCCAACCCGTAGGCAGAGTACTGCAATAAGAACAATAATTTGTTTTTAAATGGCATATTTCTAAATGCTTATCTCTTTTCGTTTTTTATCAGTTATTTTAAGGGTGCTAATGTTTATCCTGTGATAAGTTTAACGTAAACTAGGCAATAATTAACAATAACGATTTCAAACCAATCAAATTATCTAGCAGAGGATATTTATGGATAGTAGTAATGTAGACAAGAGTCGACGCCGATTCTTGACTGCGGCCGCGACAGTTGTAGGTGGCGCAGGTACCGTAGCAGGCGCAGTACCGTTTATTGCAACGATGACCCCAAGTGAAAAAGCCAAGGCAATTGGTGCCCCGGTAGAAGTTGATATCAGTAAATTAAACCCAGGAGAGCTTGTCATAGAAAAATGGCAGGGCAAACCGGTCTGGATACTTCGTCGTACTAAAGAAATGCTCGATGATATCACCGCACAGGACGATGTCGTCAGTGATCCTGCTTCGGACGGAAGTGCGCAGCCGGAATATGCAAAAAATGAATATCGGGCGAGAGAAAATGAATTTCTTGTCGTTATTGGTTTATGTACGCATTTGGGTTGCTCGCCAAAATTTGTTGAAAAAGGTACTGATGCCAGCCTTTCTTCCGAAAGAGGTGGTTTTTTCTGTCCTTGCCATGGTTCTCGTTTTGATTTTGCAGGTCGAGTATTTAAGGACGTGCCAGCACCTACCAATCTGGTT
>JBELBG010000113.1:0-5492 GCA_042095435.1 Thiotrichaceae bacterium
TACTGATCATGCATTGGCAAATGGCGCTATTAATTTTATTTGCCAATCCTATTGTTATTTATTTCACCATGGTACTCGGTAAACGAGTTAAAGAATTAAAGAAAAATGAAAATTCTGCATTTGCCATATTTCAGCAATCGCTTGTTGAAACTCTTGAATCAATCCATCAAATCCGCGCCAGTAACAGAGAAAAACATTATATACAACGTATTGTCGAACACGCTAAAGAAGTAAAAGATCATGGTGTTGCTTTCGCATGGAAGAGTGATACGGCTAACCGTTTAAGTTTTGTTGTGTTCTTATTTGGCTTTGATATTTTCAGGGCTGTTGCCATGTTGATGGTCATTCACTCTGGATTGAGCATCGGTCAAATGTTTGCTGTGTTTGGTTACCTCTGGTTCATGATGGCACCCGTACAGGAAATACTGAATATTCAATATGCCTTCTACGGTGCGAAAGCAGCTTTAGCTCGTATTAATGAATTATTAAAACTTCACCAGGAACCGGACTACCCGCATGTTATTAATCCATTTGAAAACAAATATACAGTTGGTATTAATATTTCTGATCTACATTTTTCCTATAACGAAAAGGATGAAGTATTAAATGGTATTAATCTGGAAATCAAACCCGGAGAGAAAGTGGCGCTGGTTGGTGCTAGTGGTGGAGGAAAATCAACACTGGTACAGGTTTTAATCGGTTTATATTCTGCTAATAGCGGTGATATTTTTTATGATGGTGTGTCTGTTAAAAAAATTGGACTTGATGTCGTACGCGAACACGTCGCAACAGTATTACAACACACGGCATTATTTAATGACAGTGTACGAGTTAATTTAACACTTGGGCGAGATCTGGAAGATAAAGACTTATGGCACGCGCTTGAGATTGCTCAATTAAAAGAAACGATAGAAGAATTACCCAACAAACTCGATACAATAGTCGGACGTCAAGGAATAAGACTGTCAGGAGGACAACGTCAACGAGTGGCAATAGCACGAATGGTATTAAGCGACCCCAAGGTTGTGATACTGGATGAAGCAACTTCAGCTTTAGATGCAGAAACCGAATACCACTTACATAATGCACTTACTGATTTTCTAAAAGATAAAACAACTATCATCGTTGCACACCGATTAAGCGCGATAAAACAAGCCAATCATGTTTATGTCTTTGAAGCAGGTTTAATAGGTGAACAAGGTACCCACGGAGAACTACTTTCTCAAGATGGACTTTACTCGAAGCTTTATGGTGTCAGACAATCTCATTAGAAAAGGATAATGTCCGCTTTTCGTTATTTTTCGCCTTGCTATAATGTAATTACGGTCCCAAAGCGGACATTAGCATTTTAAGAAATAGTGTTTTATATACCAAAACATCAATTAATAATTGCAACAGTAATATCGCCATGGGTGCTAGTATTATTCTTGTCTTTATCAGGATTATTAGGCGTAATCTCACAAGGTGTTTCGTTAATTAAGATTTAACGAGATGCTCAACCAGATATATAAATCAGGTCTTTTGGAGGAACGAAATGGGCAAAATCATATTCACACCCTTAATCGCTTGTATGCTTATCTTGTTTAGCGGTTCAGTCCAGGCTGAACCATCAGCTGGTGGTACTGCGGATGGTACACCGTTTGATATTCCATACGGTACACCGATAAACCTTGAGACTGCGAAAAAATTGATTGCTGCAGTTGAGGCTAAAGCATCTAAGCATCGCTGGAAATTGAACATAGCAATCGTTGATCCAAATGGTGACTTGATTCATTTTTCGCGTATGGATGGTGCGCAGCTTGTCTCAATCGATATTTCACAAGGCAAGGCGCGTACCGCTGCACGCTTTCGCCGTGAAACCCGTGTCTTCTTCAACGCTATTGAGTCAGGTCGTTCTTATGTTGCTACACTTGATCCGACGCTGATAGCATCACCTGGTGGTTTACCATTAATTAAAGAAGGTAAATTAGTCGGAGCAATTGGCTGTAGCGGTGGTACGGGAGATCAGGATGACGCTGCGTGTAAGATAGCTGTCGATTTAATTAAGTAGACTCTATGTCGATTTATTAGTGTCAACTTCTGGCCAAAATATGATTTATATTAACAACGTCCTAAAACGGATATAATCAATTTAGCCACACAAATACGGATGAGTATAAAAATAAGCATCGTCCTCGCTAAAAACCAAAGCTTTGTTGAATGAGTTTTAATAATGACAGAAAACATATCTCACTATTTAAGTCATGGAATAACATGTATTGATTCAGGATATATTCGTCCAAATTTGGCGGCTATTTATCTTATTGAGCATAAAGATGATGTCGCCATTATAGAGTCTGGTACAAGCCATAGCCTCTCCAGAGTATTAACAGTACTTGATAACAAGAACATAGCACCTGAAAAAGTCAGATATATCATTCCAACACATATTCATCTCGACCATGCTGGTGGTGTGGGTAGCATGATGAAAACTTTTCCTAATGCAAAAATGATTGTGCATCCCAGGGGAGCGAGGCACATGGTAGATCCTTCATTTTTGATCAAAGCCGTCATTGATGTTTACGGACAAGAAAAATATAACGCGTTATATGGAGAATTAACACCAGTTCCGGATGAGAAGATCATCAAGGCTGAGGACAATATGGTGTTTGAACTGTCTGATCGAAAGTTTTATATCAGATATACACCAGGTCATGCTGAACATCATATTTGTATTTGGGATGAGCTAAGTAAAGGATGGTTTACAGGTGACACTTTTGGGATTTCATACCCGGAAATGACGGGGTTAACAACACGCCATATTTTTCCAACGACAACCCCCACACACTTTAATCCTGAGAGACTACTAAACTCAATCGATTTATTAATGAGCTATAAGCCGGCTCGTATGTATTTAACGCATTTTGGCTTATTGGAAAACCCGCAAGATTATTCTGCGATTTTATCTAACAGCATATCTGAATATTGTGAAATCGCTCAGACTAGTAGTAATACACCGAGTCTTGAAGAAGAAATCAATAAAAAAATATCTGAACTTGAATATGCCAACTTGTTTAAAGTCCAACCAGATATAACTGAAAAAGAAAGTCAGGACTTGCTAGGACTAGACATAAAGCTGAATGCACAAGGTTTATGCTATTGGGCTAATCAATAATTGCCAGTTAAGTTTACTAACCACTTTATCTCTACTTAAAAGAATAAACTGGTGCTGTATATAGTCGATTGTATTATCTTTGATGCCCGTTTTTAGCTAAAATTTCATTTATACTACAGCGAACCGAACTTTATACATAAACATGATTATCAATGGCTAAGCTTAGTAGAAAAGCCGAATTGGCGCTTTGGTGGAGTGAGTATCAAACAAAGGTTGTTTCTCTTTCAGTTGTTTTTCTAACTATCGTAATAATTATTGCGGGGTTTTACCCTTTATCTAGCGAGATTGTTATAGGTGAAGTAAGAACTGTATCTTTAGCAGACGAGAAAACTGGAATGGCAGCAACAGCAACAATTCACAGTCCTGAAACTGGGGAAGTTATTATGGTCATACCTATTGGCGTAACTCTAAACATCGGCGATAAGGCGGAAATATCTAGAGGTAAAACAATGTTCGGTATTTATAGATATGTATTTGTAAAAAAAATAGCGTCCTCAAAGCGCTCGCATTAATACAGTAAAAATTAGAACAACAATTAATCTCGTCGTCAGCGTTATTTAGCTGCTTTTCTACTATGCCTCAAACTGTAAGCTGCAGATTTCATTTGCTTAAACAAGTGTTCTAAAGCCAGTTCGTTTTCTTCATAATCTTCAGCTTCTATTTTTTTGTAACTTTAATTTAACTGGATAGTTTGTTGAATAGAATCTTTAACCCTATTACTAAAAACGCTAAAAGCAATAGGAAATAAGTTCATTTTTGGACCTTATTACACTGGTAATTAGCAACGGCCGCTATAGACTAAACATAGCAGTACCAGTTATCACTGGAATCTGGCAATCAAGTCAGTAATCTTTAATATACGAGATTATTACTAGCATTTAATGGATAAATGCTGAATAGGTTATTTCCGAAGTAAATGACCGTCTCCATTCAGACTGGCAGGGGCTTTTAGCGTAAGTTATCAGCCCCTAGTCAAATATTTCTCAAGCAAGCTATATAGGAAACTTGGCTTGATATTTTTCTCTATAGACAACTAAATTTAAAAGCGAAAGCTAAAACGCTGAAAAAAGAGATTTAAGCAATTGGGTTAATCTTGATATGCCAGGGCTCATATCGCACACCAAGCATATTGTCGGCGGGATAACGCAGTTTTAAATAACCCAGTTCGGTTAATTTTTTATAGACATCTGTCTCAGTAAAGTGCGCAGTAAAATTCAGTTTGCCGTAACCTTCCTGACCTACATCAAAGTCACCATTCCCATGGAAAGAATAGCCAGGAGGCGCCAAAGAACGTGAAGCCAATGACAGATTGCCTTCGCTTTCACGGACTTTATTCAGAAATAATAAAAATTGCTTCATAATGCTACGAATACCGGAAGTCAGAATAACCTGATCACCTAATTCTTTTCTGATTTCTTCATATAAGGCTATCGATTTGTCCTTATAGAGATAATTGCCACTATAGGGTATTTTGGCGACTTCTTTCTTGTCAATTTTATCGGTAATTTCCTTTAGCGGCTTTTCACCCATGAAGCCGTATCGCTGACCATCTTCATAGAAAACGATTTCGAGAAACTTGAGTTCCTCTTTGGTAAATTTGCCTACTTTCGAATAGTTTTTGGCAAAAGCCAAACCGTCTGAGAAATTGAGAATATTGAAATTGCCATGACCGACCAGTTTCTGCAGCCGTATTAGCCTGTTTAATGTTGATTTGAAAGTTTGAAGTAACTCGTCTGGAAGTTGTACATCGCCAACATGAGCTTGGTTGAAGTTTTGAATTTTATTTAAGTAATCCTTGATACCCTCATCGGGAGGGTAGACTTTGCCGGCAAAGAAACCACGACTTTTTGCTGCTAAAAGTTCGGGAGCAAAGCTCATTCCAAGACAACTCGCACCAAGTGTTTTTAGTAGACGCCTTCTCTTCATAATTCAACCATTAGGATTTAATGTGTTAATAATATCGCAAGCATAGCTGTTTATTCAAGCATATTAAGTGAAGAGTATATCGTAGACTATTGATCATAAAAATAACTATTATCAGGAACAGTTCTGCTTCATTATTGCTATCATTATGCCTTTTATTACGTTAAAACCGTTTAACTTTTTTAAAGCTGGTCATTAGCTTAATTTTTTAATCAATTCCCATGCGCTATCACTTATTCTTATTGCTGTTACTATGCATTTTCAGTGCCTGCGACCGTAATTCTAGTGAATTAGTCAGTATCAGCGGCTTAACTATGGGCACAAGTTATTCCATTAAGCTTGTATCCGTTGGAAATACGGTTAATAAAGAAAAGCTCCAGCTTGATATAGAACAGATCCTTGCAGATATTAATCT
>JBELBG010000114.1:0-4547 GCA_042095435.1 Thiotrichaceae bacterium
TCTCTAATCCGTTTATCTGGATTGAATACAATATCAACTGACTCTATCATTGAAAATAGTTTTGTTAAATGGGAACGGACTCACTGTATAATAGTCATAACAACCTGTAACTTGATAATTCATTTAGGGTTTTACTTAATTCAATAATTTTGGAGTCATTATGAAGTTTAATGTATTAGCACTTTCGGCTTTATTATTTTCTAATACGTTATGGGCAAATGATGCTACGAAGGAAGAACTTGCTGCTGCTATTTCAAATTTTTTGCCTAATGTCGAAGTCGATAATATTCAGCCCTCACCAATAGACGGGTTGTATCAGGTTATTATTGGTGCGGAAGTCGTCTATATAACGCGGGACGGTTCATACGTCATAAAAGGCGAAATACTTGATATTAACGAGAGAAGAAACTTAACCGAAGATTTACGCGCGGACTCTCGTGTAGAATTACTGAACGACCTGAAAAAAGACGAATATATTGAGTTTCCTGGAAAAAATGCGCGTGACACTATTTATGTTTTTACCGATGTTGATTGTGGTTATTGCAGAAAACTCCATCAGGATGTGCCGGAATTAAACTCCATAGGTATCAATGTTCGTTATTTGGCTTATCCACGTGCTGGGGTTAATTCTGCAACGGGTAAAGAAATGAGTCAGGTTTGGTGTGCTGATGATCGTCAAACCGCGTTAACTGCTTCGAAAAATAGAGAGTCATTTCAAGGTAAGACGTGTGATGATCCAGTTGCTGAGCAATATGTTTTAGGTCAAAAACTGGGAGTGCGCGGAACACCTTCTATTTATCTGGAGAATGGTAGAAATTTACCGGGATATATGCCACCGGCTGAAATTCAAAAACAACTAAAAATGAGATAACTAATTTTTAAAAGTAAAATCACCTAATCCTTTTATAGATTTAATGATTGCTGTTGAAAGTCGGTCGTCTTTTTCTGTGCTGGTGACTTTAACAGGTAGAAAATTTAAGTCATAAGCACACCATAAAAAATTTTCCTGTTTTTTGTTTTTTTTGTGTAGTGCGAGCTTTATGGTTTTAAACTCTCCAAGCGGTGTACTTAATGTTTCATTTGCAATGCGTTCAAATGAGTATTGCTTTATTTTTCCACCGTCAGCGATAGCATAATTATCCGGAATATCACCTGACATAAGAACAGACATAACTGTTAATTGATAAAGCAGTTTGTCTTGCATACCTTTCTGCGTTTGCATATGCCATGTTGAATCGTTGACTTGACTGGTGACTTTTTGTGTATCCCAATCGAAGTTAATTTTTGCGTCTTTTTGCTTTTTTCCTTTTGTACGATGGTAGCGGTAATTCAGTGGTGTTAAATCTGAGCCGATTAAATCCCAGATACTTTCTTCCAGGATATGAACTTTTTTTAACAGGGCGATGAATCCCGTTGTCCGGCTTTCTGAGCGAAAAACATACTTTCCATCGTCCTGCTGAAAAAAACGCCGTTCCATTAAGCCGACTTTAGTATCATTGCTGTAGAGAGTGTAATTTGCTTCAAAAAAAGCCGGAATGTCGCTATTTGCAAAACAAATAGAACTACTAATGAGCAAGTAAAGTAAAAATAGATGCGTTTTAACCAACATATTGAATACTATGACAATTATCGTGTGTTAAAATTCCTCAGATTGACCTAATTCATAAATATTCAATAGCAATGCAAGAAATCGTTTTTCAACCAAAAAATACGGCAAGAGTTTTAGTTGTCGGTGACATTATACTGGATCAATATATTTATGGTGAAACCAACCGGATTTCTCCAGAAGCACCTGTTCCTGTTTTACGAGTAGAAAGTACAGAAGAGCGTGCTGGTGGTGCAGCCAATGTCGCTATCAATATCTCATCGTTAGATGTCAGTGTTAAATTATTAGGCATTACAGGAAACGATGATTCTTCTAACCGATTAGAGGAAATACTCAATGATAAGGGTGTGGAATGCCATTTTATCAAGTGCGATAACTTTACAACAATTACCAAGCAACGTGTTTTAAGTCGACATCAGCAATTAATTCGACTTGATTATGAAAAAGAAAAAGATTCTTTTGATACCGATGAACTTATAGAACAATACTCCGAGTTAATTGAATCTGTCGACGTTGTTGTCTTATCTGATTATGCAAAAGGCAGTCTGGAAAGAGTTCAAACACTAATTAAATATGCTAATGAAAAAAATGTGAGGGTGCTAGTTGATCCAAAATCAACTGATTTCAGTATCTATAGATCAGCAGATATTATCACGCCAAATTTAAAAGAATTTGAAGCGATTGTCGATGAATGTAAGTCAGATGATGATTTAATCGAAAAAGCGAACGAGCTACGTAAAGAATTGGAATTATATGCCTTGCTCGTTACTCGAGGCGAGAAAGGCATGACCTTAATCAGAGGTGGTCAAGAACCTGTGCATCTAAAAGCAGAAACACATGAGGTTTATGACGTGACTGGCGCGGGTGATACTGTTATTGCTGTTTTAGCTTCTGCGTTAGCCTGCGAATACGAGTTAGAACAAGCAACTGCACTGGCAAATACAGCAGCAGGCTTAGTTGTCGAAAAACTCGGAGCCGCAACAGTTACCGTTGATGAGCTAAATAGTGCTAGTTCTAATAAATATCAACTTTATATTCCTATGGAACGTCAGACGGCACTGGAAGTGATTAACCAGGCCAGAAGCAATGGCGAGAAAATTGTTATGACAAACGGTTGTTTTGATATTTTGCATATGGGACACATTAATTATTTAACAAAGGCAAGATCACTAGGTGATCGTTTAATCGTTGCGGTTAATGATGATGACTCTGTAAAACGATTAAAAGGCGATACGAGACCTATTAATCCGTTACACAATAGAATGACTGTTCTGGCTGCTTTAGCTTGTGTTGATTGGGTTGTGCCATTTCATGAAGATACACCTGAACAACTTATATCAATGTTTAAGCCTGATGTGTTAGTGAAAGGCGGGGATTATACGGAAGACCAAATTGCAGGTGCTGAGTTTGTACGGCAAACAGGTGGAGAAGTTGTTGTATTAGCTTTTGAAGAGGGTTGTTCTACAACATCAGTTCTGGAAAAAATTAAAGATAAGGCATAGAGAGTAAATATGATAGTTGTTACGGGTGGGGCAGGGTTTATTGGTAGTCAGCTTGTTAGCGGGCTTAATAAAGCAGGTTATACCGATATTCTTGTTGTTGATGATTTAAAAAACGGCAAGAAGTTTGAAAACATGGTAGTTAATGATATTGCTGATTATATGGATAAGTCCGACTTTCGTTGGGCTATCGCTGATGGAGATAAACTGTGCAATAGCATTGACTTTGTTTTTCATCAAGGTGCTTGCTCAACAACAACGGAATGGGATGGGCAGTATATGATGGAAAATAATTACACTTATTCAAAGGAACTACTCCATTTTTGTCTGGAACGATCTATTCCTTTTGTTTATGCATCGAGTGCGGCTGTTTATGGGGTCAATACGAGCTTCTCTGAAGAGATTGGAAATGAAACACCTATCAATGTTTATGGTTATTCAAAATTATTGTTTGATAATTATGTCCGTAAATTAAAACCGAAAATAAAATCACAAGTTGTCGGTCTGCGTTATTTTAATGTGTTTGGTTCACGTGAGGCGCATAAAAAAGGAATGGCAAGCGTTGTTTATCATTTCAATAATCAGGTAAAAGACTCAAATGAATTAAAATTGTTTGAAGGCAGCCATGGTTATGCCGATGGTGAACAATTGCGTGATTTTATATTTGTTGATGATGTTGTGAATATTAATTTATGGATGAAGCAGCACTCAGATGTGTCAGGTATATTTAATGTCGGCACTGGTAAGGCAAATAGTTTTAATGATGTTGCTAAGCTTGTTATTAAAAAACATGGTAAAGGAAAACTGACATACATTCCTTTTCCCGAAAGTTTAAAAGACAGTTACCAAAGTTATACTGAAGCGAGTCTAGAACAATTGCGTGCTACAGGTTGCGATTATGAATTTACTTCATTAGAGGAAGGCGTTAATGCTTATCTTGACGAACTTAATGCTGATTCTTTTGTTAAATAAACAGTAAGCCATTGCGTTCATTATATACCTTAATTATTTACCTGTTTGTTCCTTTTGTCCTTGCGCGACTTTATTTCTTAGGTTTCAAGAACGCTGCTTACAGATTGCGTTGGCGGGAAAGATTCGGTTTCTTTACATGGGAAAAACAAAATAAACCTGTTTTATGGATACATGCCGTATCAGTTGGGGAAGTGAATGCAGCAAAACCGGTTATTTCTAAATTACTTGAACAGTATTCAAACTATCAAGTACTTGTTACAACGGTTACACCAACAGGCGCCTATACAATTAACCAGCATTTTGGTGAAGATGTTACGCACCTTTATCTGCCTTATGATTTACCTTTTTCTGTAAATCGTTTTATTAATTTGGTTAAGCCATCGGTACTCATAACGATGGAAACAGAAATTTGGCCAAATCTATATCAATCATGTTATGTAACCCATATACCGGTATTAATAGTTAATGCA
>JBELBG010000114.1:4557-5443 GCA_042095435.1 Thiotrichaceae bacterium
AAGTGAAAAATCATCAAAAGGCTATCAATTAGTAACAAGCCTGATGAAACAGACCTTAAGTAAGGTGAGTATTATTGCCGCACAAACGAAAAATGATGCAGAAAGGTTTATTTCTTTTGGAGCTGATGAGGAAAATGTTGTTGTTGCAGGTAATTTAAAATTTGATATTACTATCCCTCATAGCATTACAGAGCAAGCAGAATCATTAAAACGATATTTTTCTGTTAACAGACCTATTTGGATTGCTGCCAGTACACAGGATGGAGAAGAGGAGATTATATTAAAAGCACATCAAGAAGTTTTGAAAAAACACCCTAATACAATCCTGATTTTAGCTCCTCGTCATCCAGATAGGGTAAACAAGGTAACTTCTTTGTGTGAAGCGGTAAAGTTGAAATATCTAAAACGAACTGAAGACAAAAGCTTTCCCGATGTGTACAGTCTTTATATTCTGGATACTTTAGGAGAGCTTCAATTACACTACGCTGCTTCACAAATTGCATTTGTTGGAGGCAGTCTGGTGAATACTGGGGGACAAAATATGATGGAACCAGCAAGCTTAGGGCTTCCTGTAATATCTGGCCCGTATACCTATAACTTTACAGAAGTAGCGCAGTTACTTACTGAAAATGATGCGCTAATTGTCGTTTCCAATGCTGAGGAGTTAGCGATGGAAGTGGGTGTAATGTTGAGTGATGCAAACCATAGGCATAATATGGGAGAAAAAGGCCGGAAAGTGATAGAGGATAATAAAGGTAATTTAAAAAGGTTAATGGAAATAATCGAACCGTATTTGTCGAGAAGTGAAACTAATTAAAAAGTCATTATCTAAATAGTAGTTTCAGAACGAGAAAAGATTATTTAGAAGTAATAGATAGAAACCTAG
>JBELBG010000115.1:0-5432 GCA_042095435.1 Thiotrichaceae bacterium
CTATATCCAATGGTGCTTTACTGCCATCGGCTCGTTTAACGTTAATCTGGGCTACAGGTACTTCGTCGGCTTTTTCAGAAGTTGTTGATGCTTCTTCAGCGGCAAGTCGTTCACGGCTACGTTCTTCACGATAGATAACATAAGCACGGGCAACTTTTTGCGCGCCTGTACGCATTAAAGATAACTCAACCTGATCCTGGATATCTTCAATATGCAATGTGCCGCCATCTGGCATACGGCGGGTCAGAGCACTAACAACTTGTGCTGTCAGGGTTTCTACTGTTTGATGTATGCGGGTAGATGCTGCAGCTGTACCACCTTCAACGTTAATAAAGGCTTTAGTCATTGCAACCGAGATCTTGGATAGATCAAAAGTAGTGACCTTACCGTTACGACGAATAACACGATAATGACTAAGCTGATTGTTTAAATGATCGGTCTTATAAAGTTCTGAATTTGTGTCATTAACGTTGCTATTTAAGTTATTGTCGTCACTTGCCGATACTGTGTTTGCAGAACCTTCCGCCTCCATTTACACCCCTCCAATTATTTTTGCTGTTACAAGATTTTAAGAAAAACAGCTCGAAACTTGTTGATGTTTATTTTGTAAACGAATGTATATCACCACAATAACATGTGGTCAAGTGCTCACTCAACCACAAGATAATGTGTATTTGCCTGTGCCTTAGCTTGGTATTAGCTGTGGATAACTTGGGTAAAAAAATAAAAAATAAGATAAGAGATAAAAAAAGCGAAGTAATTCAGGATCTTAACTAAGCAACAAAATTAAAATGAATTCGCAGCGCAAAAGTGGATGAAATAAGGTGAAGTTTATCCGGAATTGGTGTTTTTTTAATTAGAACAGTTAGATAGCCGGGTTTTGCCTTTTTGCTTTTTTTGCGGATATTTTTTCGGATTTTTTATTAAAATTTCGGGATTATTTTTATAAAGTTTTGCGTCAAGTGGGTGCCAGAATTGAATTTCCTGTTCTTTTACAATCGGGATAGGCTGCAAGATATAATCATCACGTTTTGCATTATGAGCACACATGCTTACAGGCCCATCTTTGGTCATTGTTTTAAATACACACGCATCAATTCTTTCTTCATCAAGTTCACACGCATCCATAAAGTTATGAGTAAAGAACGAGAGCGTATGTACTTTACCTTTAGCAAGCATGAAATCTTTTTTGATTTTGTTTAATAAACCTGAGGAGTAAGCAGCAATAGCAAAAAAGTATTTGGGATGAGTCATATACCAATGAATAAGTTTAGCGGCTGTTTTCAGTTTGTACTTTCTATCGAGTGTAATATGCGCAGTACTTTCTTGTAATTCACCGATTAGATTCGAATCTGTAAGTAGGTCGTAGGCGTTATTATTTGTAATTACACTCATGCCATAACGATTGCAGTGCTTATGTCCTGTTCTTATTGCTCCGTGATTAAGTGTCGTGCCGAGGCCTTCTTCAATTTTATTCCAGACTGTTTCCTGAGTGATTACTGCATCACGTTTACCGGCTACACCGCGTCCTGTGTCTGCTTGTGATTGAAATGACACTGTTCTAATAGAACCTGCATGTTTAATAAAGAAGTTTATTAAATCAGGTATTTCATGAAAATTATCTTTATGGATAGTGGTATTAAACATTACAGAAAGGCCTAAGCCTTTTGTATTATTAATATACTTTTCACGTTTTTCATTTAAGGATTTCTCATCAGTCGCGTTTTTAATATTTTGTGTTGTATCAACATGGAACGCGACATCGTTTAAGCCTGCTTGGGCCAAATCAGTTAACAAGGAGCGGCTTGCGCGTATACCATTTGTCATCATGGTCGAACGCATATTTTTTTGTTTGATACAGCGAATGATGTCAATCAACTCATCACGTTTTCTTAGTGTTGGGTCGCCTCCTGTCACCTGGATATCTGTTTTCGGGCCGTATAAAGCATAGATTTCATCAATACGTCGGTATATCTCTTCAATAGGAATATCAGCAACAGCTTCAGAATGTTCTGATAGATAACATAGCGTGCAATCAAGATTACAGCGTTGGGTTATTTCAAGCGCGATACAACCAATTGCCCAGCGACGCCCCATTTGTTGTTGTTTGGACCAACAACCTGTATTCATCATGGCATTTCTGGCTACTTCTTTCGATTCAACCCATTGTTTCTCTAGTAGGGCTGTCATTTTTTATTTAATTCCCAATCGTAATTAAGGTATTTGATATTGACCGAACTTCTATTCAGCACACTGCCTATACCTTTGTTACTACTTTTATCTTTTAATAATGCGAGAACATCAGGATCATCAGTAATATAGGGTGCAATAAAATTTTGTATAGAACCATTTTTAGTGAAGTCTGCTGCAAACCATTTAAAGATAGATGAAATTTCTAGCTGTTTCTTTTCTTTATTAAAGCGGTTGCGTTCAGGGTCACGTAAAAATTGTATAGCGGCATTTTCAAGCTGTGTTTCAAGCTTTTCACCAACATAAACTTCTTTCTGTAATGCTGGACAGCCTTTAGATGCGCAGTTTACAGCGAAATGAATACGTGGATCATTGTATTTCTTACGCAATATCTTGTGTTCGATATATCCCAAGGTTGCATCTTTACCAAACAGTTTAAAAAACTCAATATCCCAGGGGCTGTTGAAGAAAAAACCACCCAGTTCGCGGATAGATTCGATGCCCGGATAATTATTGAGAATTAATTTTATTGTAAAAGCGTTATACGCATTGATCAGAAAAGCCATTTGATCATTTTTATTCCAGTTATCAAATTGCTTTTTGGAAACAGCTTCAAGGCTTGCAAGATATCTGTTTAGCGGGTCCGGATTATTATGTAGATAATCATAATCGACCGCTGTTTGCGGACCCTTTTCAATAACAGATTTATCTAATATTGCATCAAAAGCACTGTGAGAAAGATCAAAAGAAAAGGAAGGTAAGGAAAAACAGAGTAATAATAAAGTGAGTAATTGGCGCATTTTTATCGAATATAGATATTATTTACGCTTATTGACCTCTTGTTTTAAAAAAGTTTCAATTTTTTATGGCAAATAAATAGAAAAACAGCCACCACCGTTAATGCCTTCATTTGTTGTTGTGATATAACCGCGCTTACCTTTGTTTTTATGAATCTCGGCGGCCAGCCTGGGAAAGTATAAACCTAATCCTGTATTCGCATTTTCAAAACTGATGTTATTTTGATTAATATTCTCTTTATTCGAAATAATCATGTGCTAAGGATAACCGGGGCCGTTGTCTTTTATTTTAATAACGAGAAATCCATCTTCTTCAAAAGTAGAAATGAATAATTTATCTTTGGTGTATTTATAGAGGTTATTAATCACATTACTGAGAATCCCGGTGATTAAATCACGATCAAAAAAACCATATAAGCTTTCATCGCATTCGAGTTTCTTTTTTATACCTCTGTGTCTCAGCATAACTTCATGCTGTGCGATATTTTCTTGAAGGAATTCATAAACATTATACTCATCAATGTTAGCGTTATATTGCTTGTTACTAATTCGATAAATAGCCAGCAAGCCAACAAGATCATCGTTAACACGTTTGCCTTCATATTGTATTTTCGACAGTATTTTATTTGCGTCAGTATCGTAATGTTCAGAAGTAGATAACACATGATCGACAGAATTTAATAACATGTTAAGTGAGTTCTTCACTTCATGAATAGAATGAGCAAGAAGGGTAGAGTAATCGAATTTTGGCATGGCACTCATAATGTTTCCCTTGTGTCTTGTTTGTGTTTTATGCTGCTTGTGAGTCCAAATTAATGCGGTGTAGCATCCCCATCAGTTCATGATACTTTTTGTTTGATGGGTCGAGTTTGTGTACTCGTTCCAGATAATTCTCAACGCGAGGAGAATACTTTTTAACTTGCCCTGTCTTTTGCATTTGTTGCATTATTGAGAAAGCGGCATTCAGATTAACAATTATATTGTCCGGCATACCACGTGCAGCACGCATAAATAACTCTATAGACTCTTCCAGCTTTCCCTCTTTGAGTAAATGCGCACCTTTATTATTAATGTCAACAATTTCAGAAGTAGTTTGCTTGATTAATTCTTCACCAACATTTTGTTTGCCCGCATCACTGTAAACTTTCTTTGTTTTTTCTAACAGCGCTTCATTATCATGATTGTTTGCAATCAGGTTTTTACAGATTTCATTCGCTTCGTCATCTTTGCCAGATGTCAGGCATAAATCAGTGAGTTCCAGTGCGATGTTGTTTGATAGTCCTTGCGGATCCTGTTTAAACAGCCCTATAGCCGTTTCCAAACTTTTTTCTGCAGCTGCTTTATCTCCCTTGGATATGTGTATCATGCCTTTGGTTACTGCGGCTACCATTTCAGCATTTGAGTCATTATTGAAATCTTTTGATATTTTATTAGCGATATTTAATGCCACATCCGTTTTACCGGTATCGACTAATGTTTTTGCCAGGCCTTTATAAATATCTGCTTGTTTGTGACAGGAATGTTGGCCAACTTGGATAGCATTTTCATAAGCCGACTCCGATGTCTCAAGATCATTGTTTTCATAAGCGACTTCTGCAAGTTTTTTTTGTCTGACTAATGACTTTGGTGATTTTAATGCACCTATCTTTAGCATTTCCTGTGCTTTTTTCAGTTCATCTGTTTTCTCGTAACATCTGGCGAGCCAGTCATAAGCAGCAACATTGGATGCATTTTCTTTTATTAAACCTTCAAATACTTCGATTGCTTCCTCATATTTCTTCTGAAAACAGCGAACTTTACCTAATGCTAAATAGGCCCAAGGTATATCTCTTTCTTCGATGATGCTTTCATATAAGTCTGCGGCTTTATCGTATTCACCGATTTTACTGAGTTGTTCGCCTTTCACTTTTAAAATATCCAGACGATTGGCTGGCTTATTTGCTAATAATGCATCACAAAGTTGAATCGCTTTGTTGTAATTATTATTTGATAAGGCTGCGGATACTTTGCCCAGATTGTCTTTTTTATCTAATTGTTTTTTTAAACGAGAGTGAATAAGCGAACGATTAAATGGTTTGGAAATATAATCATCCGGGATGTAATCAATCGCGCCCATGACCATATCTGATGAGTTTTCTGCCGTCGTCATAATATAAACAGCAGAATAGGGTAGCAGTTTCCTGTGCTTTGCTTCTTCTAAAACCTGTTGTCCGTCTTTACCTTTGCCCAGGTTGTAA
Source organism: Thiotrichaceae bacterium (assembly GCA_042095435.1). Taxonomy (GTDB): domain Bacteria; phylum Pseudomonadota; class Gammaproteobacteria; order Eutrophobiales; family Eutrophobiaceae; genus UBA7359. Next base: position 5,225 of record JBELBG010000115.1, read on the forward strand.
TCACAAAAGACGATATCGAAAGCGTTATTTTCCATAAACTCAATCGCTTCTTCGCCATTTTGTGCTAATTCGATCAAGTCAGGGGTAAGTGATGTAACCATTGACTTAAGCAAGGCACGCATTTCCTGAAAATCATCAATAATCAGAATTTTTTTACCTTTTAAACTCCAGAGCGTCATATTATTTCCTTGCATTGATTAGTTGGAAT
>JBELBG010000116.1:0-5413 GCA_042095435.1 Thiotrichaceae bacterium
CGTGATAGCCTCACCACCTGAACTAATAAATTCTTTATCCGCTTCCATAGCTCGTTTTATTACTTCATCTTCTTTTTTTACCGTTTCAACTAGCGTGCCTTTCATCAAGCCAACCCAGTTACGATAGACTTTTAATTTATCTTCGGTATCAACAGAAGCAACAGAGTCTTCACAATCCATGATTGCTGTGACAGCAGATTCAAGCTGTATGTCATAAATCATCGCATGGTCGCGTCGGCCGATAAATAAACCATCGCCTAATTTAATTTCTAAATGTAAATTATGATGACAAAGTAAAATCGAATCAGGATTGTTTGCATCGCCGGTATAACCAATAAATTGTTGCGGTTTTAGTAAAGCTGTTTCTGTACCATCACCGAAACGAACATAGAGTTCATTATGCTTTATAAGATATTGCGTAATATGTTTATGCGTATCACGCTCAAGCGGGAAGTGTCTATCGAGTAGATTACGACCGCGTAGGATAACCCGATCACCTCGGATAGGGTTGTATTTTTTAATCTTTTTGCAACCGTTAGCCTGTGAGATAGTATCGGTAGAATAAGAGGCATCGTACAGACTACCCCAACGCGCATTCACTGCATTTAAAACGTAACGCGCATTATCAAGTGGCACGACCAGTTGAGGGCCTGCAACTAACGCGACTTCATCATCAACGTTTTCAGTATTAATTGAAAAGTCTTCAACTTCTTCAACTAAATAACCAATTTCTTTCAGGAATTTTTTATAAGCTGCTGGTTTATGTTTTTTACCTTTATGCTCAATATGCCAGGCATCGATTTTCTTTTGTAGACGATCACGCTTTTTTAATAACGCTGCATTTTTTCCCATGGTTTCTTGCAGAATTTTTTCAAGCGATGACCAGAAGTTTTTATTTGTTACACCTGTTTTAGGAGCGATTTCCTTTTTTACCAGATCAAAGAGTTCCTTTCTTATTTGCAGTTTTCCTGCGGTGACATAGTTTTCTGTTTCAATGCTCATGTTTCATTTAATCCCAAATCAATTACAAATGTTGCAATGCAGCAGATTAAGTGAAATTACGGTTTAACGCAATATTAATCCTGATTATTAGCTGAAAAATAAATATTGCTTTTATCAAAAACTGAGATATTATTCTCCGCGCCTGACGGAGCAAACCGTCAACTAATTAGAGGTTAGACGATGAATACGCAGACTAAAGGGCTTTGTGAAAAGCCAGCTGTGCGGCCGAATGATCCACGTTTTTCATCCGGACCGTGCAAGAAACATCCCGGTTGGGATCTTAGCAATTTTCTTACTCATAATTTGGGACGTAGCCATCGAGCCAGCGTGCCAAAATCCCGCTTAAATGAAGCGATCACTCGCTCCGCAGAAATATTAAATTTACCTGATGATTGGCAACTGGCTATTGTGCCTGCTTCCGATACTGGTGCCTTCGAATTAGCTTTATGGTCAATGCTAGGTGAACGCGGTGTTGATGTTTTTTCTTGGGAAAGTTTTTCCAGTGACTGGGCTAACGATATCCAAAACCAGTTAAAAATTGATGATTTAGATATCTACACAGCCGATTATGGTGAGTTACCTGACTTAACCCTTGCCAAAGCCGAACGCGATACAGTTTTTGTTTTCAATGGTACAACCAGCGGTGTTCGTGTTCCTGATATGAAGTGGGTTCCTGCAAAACGTGAAGGACTTGTCTTCTGTGATGCAACCTCTGCGACCTTTGCTATGGATTTGGACTACAGCAAGCTTGATGTTGTGACATGGTCTTGGCAAAAAGTATTAGGCAGTGAAGGTGGTTTCGGTATGTTGGCGTTAAGTCCGGCAGCCGTAAACAGACTGGAAACATATCAACCAGAAAGACCTTTACCCAAAATATTTCGTATCACTAAGAAGGGTAAGCTGGATAGTGCCATATTCAAAGGCGCAACAATTAATACCCCGAGCATGTTGGCGCTTGAAGATTTACATTCTGCGCTAGACTGGGCCGAGTCTATAGGTGGACTGCAAGCATTAATACAACGTAGTCAAAATAATTTCACCGTGATTGATGAATGGGTTTCAAAATCTGACTGGATTAATTGGTTACCTGTCGAACCTGTCACGCGCTCAACAACTTCAATGTGTTTAAAAATTACATCAGCAGATTTTTTAAATTTATCTGACGCTGAACAAAGTAATGCGGTTAAACAAATGTGTTCATGGTTAGAAGAGGAGAATGTTGCTTACGATATAGCCGCATATCGAAGTGCACCGACAGGGTTTCGTTTATGGGGTGGCGCAACAGTTGAATCAAGTGATCTCAAAGAACTAACAGCCTGGTTGGATTGGGCGTATTCACGTTGGTTTAATGAAACAGTTAAAGCAGGAGAGTCAAAATGAGTAAGAAACGAGTTTTAATTTCTGACCCTATGTCGAGTCAGGCAGTCAGCGTGTTTGAACAACGTGGGATTGAAGTTGTACAAACCGGTAAGATGACGAATGAAGAATTGATAGAAATGATTCCTGAGTTTGATGGATTAGCTATTCGATCAGCCAGTACAGTCAATGAGAGTGTATTAAAAGCGGCAACAAAACTTAAAGTCGTTGGTCGTGCCGGTATTGGTGTTGATAATGTTGATGTACCTGCCTGTACTGCAAAAGGTATTGTTGTTATGAATACACCAATGGGGAATGCGATTACAACAGCAGAACATGCATTAGCAATGATGTTTGCTCTTGCCAGACAAATTCCGCAAGCGAATCAAACAACGCATGCCGGAGCCTGGGCGAAATCAAAATACATGGGTGTTGAGTTAACGGGCAAAAGATTAGGCATTATCGGGTCAGGTAATATTGGTTCAATCGTTGCAGAAAAAGCGATTGGTTTTGGTTTAAAGGTACAAGCTTATGATCCTTATTTAACAGAAGAGCGTGCTAATAGCCTCGGTGTTAAGAAAGTAGAGTTGGAAGAGTTATTAAGTAGTTCTGATATTATTTCTTTACATGTACCGAAAACACCTGAAACGGAAAACATCATTGATGCTACTGCATTAAACAAGATGAAAAAAGGTGCATTGTTAATTAACTGCGCACGCGGTGGCCTTGTTGATGAGCTGGCATTACGCGTTGCATTGGAAAGCGGTCATATCAAAGGTGCGGCGTTGGATGTGTTTGTCGAAGAGCCCGCAAAAGAGAATCCACTGTTTGGTTTAGACAGTGTTATTTGTACACCTCATCTTGGTGCTTCTACAACCGAGGCACAAGAAAAGGTTGCCGTACAGATTGCAGAGCAAATTTCCGATTATTTATTGGAAGGTTCAATTAATAATGCTTTAAATGCGCCAAGCCTGTCCGCAGAAGAAGTGCGACAGTTACAACCTTATATAAATTTGGCAAATTATTTAGGCACTTTTATAGGGCAACTAACACACACTGCGGTCAAAGGTATTACCGTGAACTATGCTGGTGATGCAGCGGAATTAAATCTTGAACCAATAACGACTCAGGTTGTTCAAGCTATATTGGCTCGGCACTTTAGCAGTATTAATGTTGTTAATGCACGCGAGGTTGCTCGTGAGCGTGGAATACATATAACTGAAGCAAAAGAAGACTTGGAAGATGTTTATCATAATCGTATAACAGTCACTATAACGACAGAAGAAAAGGCTAGAACAGCTAGTGGTACCTTGATACAGAATCAACCTCGAATGATAGAAATAAAAGGGATTAAACTGGAGTCAGAGTTTGGTAATCATATGTTGTATATTACTAATCAAGATTTGCCTGGAGTGGTTGGTGCTATCGGTAATTTTGCTGCCAAGAAAAATATCAATATTGCCAATATGCATATGGGTCGTAGAGAGAGTAGAGGCGATGCGATTTCTTTACTGGAAATTGATGCAGCTGTAGTACCAGACGATTTAGAAGAATTTCGAAAGATAGAAAATATCAGAGAAGTTCATTATCTAAACTTTGAAGCGATTAATTAATGACGCATAAAGAAACGTTCAATCAACCCTACTGGTTGCTAGGTTCGGATGAAGATCACGAGCAAAAGTTTTCTCTGCTTATTTCTACATCTGAACGCATTGAACAATCTTTGTCGGTAGTTAAAGCTTGCCTACATAAAGAAAATCAAATTGTAGATTCAGAGAAACAATTTTCTGAATGTACATTTGAGATCTTGTTCAAAGCAAAAACAATTAAAGCATGGAATATATTTAAGTCGATATTAGCAATTTCCGAAGAGCAAAGGTTCGATGCGACCGTGATGCTAGAAAAAGATCGAACTAAAAAACTGCTTATTTGTGATATGGACAGTACTATCGTGGCGAGCGAAACCCTGGACGATGTTGCAGCGAAGGTTGGAATAGGTGAACAGGTAAGACAAATTACTGATCGTGCTATGCGTGGAGAACTGGATTTTAGGCAGGCATTGGATGAGCGTGTCGGTTTATTAAAAGGGCTGCATGAAAAAGTTTTTTATGAGATTGCAAACGAGGTGGAGTTAAACTCGGGCGCTGAGCAATTAATTAAACAAGCCAATGCAAATAATATAAAGACTGTTCTCGTCAGCGGCGGCTTTGAACCTATTGTAAAAGTAGTGGTAGACAAACTCGGTTTTGACCGTTATGTCTGCAATACTTTGGAAACAAAAGATGGGCAACTGACAGGCAGAGTTATTGAGCCTATCGTTGTTGCATCAACCAAGTTGAATGTATTAAAAGAAGAGTGCCAAAATTTGAATATCGAATTGCATGATGCTTGCGCCATAGGGGACGGTGCTAATGACCTTCCAATGATACAGGCAGCAGGATTGGGTATTAGTTATTATGGTAAACCGGTATTAAGAAAAGCGATTCCATATCAGATTAATGTTACTGATTTGAAGTCAGCTTTAACTATGATGGGCATTGTTACCTAAACTTTATTTTAGTTGAGTGCGTACCTGTTGGTAAAGAGAGCTGGCAGCAGAGGGTATACCGAACGTTTCAAGTGGCGCTAGAAATTTATTTAAAGCCTGCTAGAAAGCAGGCTTTATTATGTGTTGCTTTTAGAAGTTATGCTACGGCTTCTTCTTGCGAAGCTTCCAGTCTTTTTCTCAGGTTTTCTATCTGCTTCTTTAATTCTTCAGGCAGCTGATCACCAAACGTTTTATAGTATTCTTCAATACCATCCAGTTCTGATAACCAAGCATCAGTATCAACACGCATCAGGTTTGCGATATCTTTTTCAGCCAAATCAAGTCCACTAAAATCGATGCCATCAAGTGTCGGCATATTACCGATAGCTGTTGCCACTGAATCAGCAGTACCGGCACACCGTTCGAATATCCATTTCAGTACACGGCTGTTTTCACCAAAACCTGGCCACATGAATTTACCGGCTTCATTTTTACGAAACCAGTTTACATAAAAAACTTTGGGCATAT
>JBELBG010000117.1:0-5395 GCA_042095435.1 Thiotrichaceae bacterium
TGCCACCTGCTGACAGCATTGCCTTAACCTGTTTCAAGCGCCCTTCTTTCGCAGCGGTGTAAAATCGCAATTCTTTCGTTTTTTCATCTAACTGTTCTTCTGCGGCAAACGATGTTGATGCAAAACAAGCTGTTAAAATGAATAACAATGTACTGACAATTCTATGTTTGTAGAAATGCATAAATGTCACATTAATCAGTTTCGATAATACTTTTAACGGCATTTATGACAAAATCTTAACAATATGAGTGAAGAAAGTTTTCAAAAGAAATTAGGCAGCGGGATGGTCATTCTGGGCTGGATTCTGGTTCTGGGCCTGTTATCAATATATTTCTATCGCTATCTGGATAGAGAGAATAACCCAAACCAGAATCTTGAATTTACGCAAACTGGCATCAGTAAGGAAGTAGAATTACAACGGAATCGTTATGGACACTACGTTGCTGACGGCAAGATCAACAACCAACCCGTGGTGTTTATGCTCGACACAGGCGCAACGGATATCAGTATCCCGGAAAAAGTGGCGCAACGATTAAAACTTAAAGCGGGCATGAAATTTTATGTCAATACCGCTAATGGCGAAATTGGCGTTTATGGAACAAAACTGAATAGCGTCAGCCTGGGGCCAATTAAATTGCATGATATGAATGCTAATATAAACCCATACTTTGACGGTGAAGAAATTCTTCTAGGGATGAGTTTTCTGAAGCACCTCCACTTTTCTCAGAACGGCGATAAGCTATTAATTAGACAATACTGATCAGTTACGATTAAAATGTCTTTTTTTCAATAACTTATACTTGGCATTTATAATTAAACTAACGAAAAGAATATGGAATGGTTACAGGATAAGATTAATACACTAAGTGGCATTATCTGGGGCGAGTATCTACTTATTCCACTACTCGCCATTGTCGGCATCTATCTCACCACTGGCTTATACGCCATGCCTTGGCGAAAAATCCCGCTTGCATTTCAAACTTTATGGCAAGGTCGTAAAGAAACGCACATAAAAGGTGAGATCACGCCCTTTCAGGCATTAATGACAGCGTTATCTGCTACTGTCGGGACGGGAAATATAGCTGGCGTTGCTACAGCAATTTATTTTGGTGGACCGGGCGCCATTTTCTGGATGTGGGTTATTGCCCTGTTTGGTATGGCAACAAAATATGCTGAGGCCGTTCTTGCCGTTAGTTATCGCGAGACAGATGAACTGGGCAATTATGTTGGCGGCCCTATGTATTACATCCGCAATGGCCTGGGTGATAATTGGCGTTGGATGGCAACGGCATTCGCTTTTTTTGCCATGTTTGCTGCGTTTGGTATCGGCAATATGGTGCAATCAAATTCTGTTGCTGATGAAATACATTCCACTTTTAATATCCCGACCTGGATAACTGGCCTTATCATCGCAACGTTGGCCGCTTTGGTTATTATTGGCGGTGTAAAACGCATCGCTCAGGTTGCCGCTATGCTTGTCCCATTCATGGCGATTGCTTATGTACTTGCTGCATTAACTATTGTTTTTTTGAATATCGATAAATTACCTGACGCTATAACACTTATTGTAAAAAGCGCCTTTAGTGGTACCGCTGCCAGTGGCGGTTTTCTCGGCGCAACAATCTGGATGGCGATACGCTGGGGTTTTGCCAGGGGTATTTTCTCCAATGAGGCAGGTCTCGGCAGTGCACCGATAGCCCATGCCGCAGCACAAACCAATGATCCGGTTAAACAAGGTATGGTCGCCATGCTTGGTACCTTCATCGATACCATCATTATTTGTAGCCTAACCGCGCTTGTCATTATCATGACCGGCACCTGGGACAGTGGCTTAAAAGGTGTCAGCATGTCATCGCAAGCTTTTTCTACAGGGCTATATGGCTATGGTGGCTATGTTGTCAGTTTTGGCATCATCTTTTTTGCTTTCACCACTATACTCGGCTGGAGTTATTACGGTGAACGCAGCGCAGAATATTTATTCGGCACAAAAATTATTAAACCTTATCGACTACTCTGGATTGTTGCGATATTCACAGGCGCGGTAATGAAACTGGAGCTAGTATGGACATTTGCTGATGTATTGAATGGATTGATGGCACTTCCAAACCTTGTTGCGCTGTTACTATTGAGCCCTATCGTCTTTAGTAAAACCCGGCAATACTTTAATGGTAAAAATACATCATGGTAATTGAGCAAGAAGAAATCATTACTAATGTCAAAACAGCCTTACACGAAGATATTGGCAGCGGTGATATTACTGCCGAATTAATTCCCGAAGATGCTAATGCTTCAGCCATATTAATTACACGAGAACATGCCACACTGGCTGGACAACAATGGTTTGATGAAGTCTTTAAGCAACTTGACTCATCGGTTCAAATTGATTGGTTAGCAAAGGATGGCAATGTAATCAGTCCCGAGCAAAAGCTCTGTAACTTAAGTGGATCAGCGCGCTCATTATTAAGTGGTGAACGCGCAGCAATTAATTTCTTGCAAACATTATCCGGCACAGCAACAGCCGTCGCCGCTTTTGTCAGCCTGATTAAGGATACTGATACTAAAATACTCGATACACGTAAAACTATTCCAGGCTTAAGGCTTGCGCAAAAATATGCTGTGGCATGTGGCGGCGGGGAAAACCACCGTATTGGACTTTATGATCAAATTTTAATTAAAGAAAACCATATTCTGGCGGCGGGTAGTATTACCAAAGCAATAACGGCTGCTAAAGAAAAAAATGTGCCTGTTGAAATTGAAGTTGAGTCCCTACAGGAACTGGAAGTAGCGCTGCAATCCAAACCCGATCAAGTTTTACTGGATAATTTTAATATTGCAGAATTGAATAAAGCCGTATCAATCACTAAAGGTAAAACAAAACTTGAAGCATCCGGTAATGTTGATAAACAAACTATAAGAGCAATAGCAGAAACAGGTGTTGATTATATTTCTATTGGTGCATTAACCAAGCATGTCAAAGCGATAGATTTTTCCATGCGCATTAATCTGTAAAAAATTAACACGCATGAAAAACTATTTTATAGCTTGCTTTTAACTAACTCGTAGATCTCTTCTTTTAGTGTATCCATACCATCCAACAATGTTTCTAATTGTTGGCGGCGGTTAGCAACAAACTCTTCATCTTTAATGCCACCAATATTAATATAAACATTAAGTGCTGCACTTCTTAAGCCGGCGTAAGCTGCTAAGACAGCAACACCTGCATCACTGATAACATTATTATTTCCTTTATCTGCAATTGGCTGGCTCAGGTTAATGACTTCAAGGCACAGTTTTGCACATTCAAGCGGCACATCGGTTGCTTCTTTAAGAGCCGCTTGTATTTCTGCAGAGCGCGCTACTTTTTCTTCATCGGTTTCTTTTGGCATGCCGTATGAACCCATAACACGATTAAATACTCTTACATCATCATTAATTGCCTCGGTTAGTTCTGCTCGTAATTTCTCGGATTTATCTAAAATGTCTTTAGATTCAGCTTCTACGTCTTCGTAACCTTTTTTACCAATAGTGAAATTAGCCACCATACTAATAAGCGCCGCACCCATTGCACCTGAAATAGCAGCTGCTGCGCCACCACCTGGTGTCGATGCTTTCCCAGCCAGTTCATCCAGAAAAACCTGGATCGTCATATCTTTTATCATTTATTCTTCCTCAGTTGGCGTTTGCAAAACGCAATTAATTATTATTAGAAATCTTTATAACGGTAATTTCATTACCTATGACTTTTTACCACTAAATTCGCAGCTTGTCGCATAATAGGGCATCAGGTACGTTATAATTCCGTTGAACAAAGCATTCACAGAAATGCATTCTATTTACATATAAACAATTGATTATATTTAACTTTTTATAATCAACATAATATTCTAGAGGAAGAAATTATAATGAAGAAGCTACTTTTCCAATTTGATACCGATGATCACCCTTCTGTATTCGATACTATCGTTGCTTATGATGGCGGTGCAGACCATGTGATTGGGCATGGTAATGTCACGCCTGAAAACGTCACACCGCTGGTAGAAGGTACTATTTTTACCCGTGCGCCCAAAGAAAAGAAAAATACGGCTATTTTTGTTGGCGGTAGTGATATGAATGCTGGTGAAAAACTCTTTAAGGCTGTACAGAAAAACTTTTTCTATGACTTTAGAGTTTCCGTTATGCTTGACAGTAACGGTAGCAATACAACTGCAGCAGCAGGTATCGCAAAACTACTAAGCAGTGGCGAAATAAAAGGAAAAAAAGCCATTGTTTTGGCAGGTACAGGCCCAGTAGGTCAACGCGCCGCTATCATGCTGGCTAAAGAAGGCGCGAGTGAGGTTATTATTAGTTCGCGTCAGATGGCTCACGCTGAACAAGCCTGTGCAAACATGAAGGAAAGTTTTGATGTCGATATTAAACCGGCCGAAGCTGTTGATAATGATTCCAGAGGGAAGTTAATTGAAAGTGCTCAGGTTGTTTTCGCAACCGGCGCAGCCGGTGTTGAGTTGTTAAAACCGGAACATTGGGAAAATAATGACAATATCGAATTAATGGCGGATGCCAATGCGACACCCCCTATTGGCATAGGTGGTACCGACATGATGGACAGGGGTGAAAACCGAAACGGTAAAATTATCTGGGGTGCTATCGGTTTTGGCACATTAAAACTGGCACTGCACAGAGCCTGCATTGAAAAATTGTTTGAAAGTAATGACCAATTATTTGATGCAGAAGAAATCTTCACTCTTGCCAAAGCAATGGCGTAGAATAGCGCCTGACTCTACAAACCATATGATGCTAAAAAATATGAACAAAAATTTAGGCTCGTTTCCTAAAATAAAATATTTATGGATGAATATGCCTAAATATTTTTTCATTCTGTTTTTTTTCTTTTCCTCATCTGCTTTTGCTGCAACTTATGAAGAAGGAAAAAAAGCTTATTTAAATCAGGATTACGCTCTTGCCTTGAAAATTCTGAAACCGCTTGCAGAAAACGGTAATGCGCAAGCACAAATTACCCTTGGATTAATGTATGACTATGGCCATGGTGTAGAAAAAAGTGCTTCAGAATCGATTAAATGGTACTTGATGGCTGCCGAACAAGGTGTGCCATTAGTTCAGCATGATATGGGCGTTAAGTATTTTCAAGGTCAAGGTGTAGAGCAAAATTATAATGAAGCAGCAAAGTGGTGGGAAATGTCGGCTAATGCTGGCATTTCAGATTCGCAATTTAACCTTGGTCTGATGTACTACCGTGGTATCGGTATAGAAAAAGATTATGTCAAAGCGGCAAAATTATTTGAGGCGGCAGCCGAACAAGGCCATGGAAATGCACAATACAGTCTGGCCGTAATGTATGCCTTCGGTCAAAGTAAGGAGAAAAGTTATTCAACTGCTT
>JBELBG010000118.1:0-5371 GCA_042095435.1 Thiotrichaceae bacterium
TATTGCTGCGAGTACAGATTATATTTGTCGCTACACTTCAGCTGCGGCAAGAGATAATTTATTTGCGACGCAATTTCATCCGGAAAAAAGCCAGCATGCAGGGCTAACGCTTTTAAAAAATTTCATTAACTGGGATGGTGAAACCTAAATACCTTAATAAAGAGTAATAACTGTATTCATCGTATTACATACCAGAGAATATTAATCGAGCTTTCCTGCGCTTAAAATACTGGTCAAATCTTTCTTTTAAGGAAACTCTGTTCGCTCAGGAAGAAACGCAACAAATAGTAAACAAATTACACAAGAATAAATAATTAACTGGCGGGCTTAGGTTTCCGCGCACGTTTTTCCAGGCCTTTAGCACGTTTACGTTTTTCAGCAGACGTTTTTCTTTGTTTCTTTTTCTTTGGCTTCTTCGGCGCTTCGTTTTTTTCGCCCAAACGCGTGATATTTAGCTGTTGATTAACAACCCAAACTTTCTTTAGTTCACGGAATAATTCTCTCGGCATACCCATTGGTAAATCAACCGTTGAATGATCCTCGTATACTGTTACGTTTTTAATATATTGACTATCAACACCGGCTTCATTGGCTATCGCGCCAACAATATTATTAACCTTAACATCATGTATATTACCGACTTCAATACGAAAACGTTCCATATCTCTATCCGGCTTGGATTGTCTTGGTCTTCTTTCTTTATCTGCACTGCGTGTTGATCTATCGCGTGGATTCTCTTTATTACTTGAACGTTCTTTTTTATTAAGACCTCGTTCATTTTGTTCCTGCTTCATTGGCTTAACAAAGAACGGTTCTGAACCTTGCGCTATCTTTGCTAAAGCAGTGGCAACTTCTATAGCCGAACGACCCGTTTCAGTCTGGTACTCTTCAATGATATTTTCAAATAATGAAACATCCTGCGTTTCAAGAGTATCACTAATTTTTTGTTTAAACCGCTGAATACGATCCTGATTGATAGTTTCAGCTGTTGGCATATGCATCCGCTCAACTTTTTTACCGGTCACTCTCTCAATCATCTTTAACAAACGTTGTTCACGATTGGTTACAAATAAGATTGCTTCCCCTTCGCGTCCTGCTCTGCCGGTTCGGCCAATACGATGTGTATACGCTTCCGGATCACTTGGGATATCGTAGTTAATCACATGACTAATACGTTCAACATCAAGACCACGCGCAGCAACATCGGTCGCAATTATCATATCTAACTTACCGGCCTTTAATTTTTTTATAGTTTGTTCGCGTATATTTTGAGTTAAATCACCATTCAACGCCGTACTGGCATAACCACGCGCTGCTAATTTTTCAGATAGCTCAATCGTTTCAACTTTAGTACGAACAAAAATAATAATTGCATTAAACGTCATGCTTTCGAGAATCGTTGTTAAGGCTTCCAGTTTTTGTCTGCCATTAACAATCATATAACGCTGACGAATTGTATCGGCGGTAATATTTTTTGTTTTGATTGTTATCTGTTCTGGTTCGTTTAAATAGTTTTTCGATATTTTGCGAATCTCAGGCGGCATCGTTGCAGAGAACAATGCAATCTGACGTTGCTCAGGTAATTGTTCCAATACCCATTCAACATCTTCAATAAAACCCATGCGTAACATTTCATCGGCTTCATCCAGAACCAGGCACTTTAATTGTTCCAGTTTCAAGGTACCTCGACGCATATGATCCATAACCCGACCCGGCGTTCCGACAACCACATGTACACCACGTTTCAGTTGACGTAGTTGCACGCCGTATTCTTGCCCGCCATAAATCGGTAAAACATGAAAGCCTTTCATAAAACTGGCGTATGTTTGGAATGCTTCAGCAACCTGAATCGCTAATTCACGTGTTGGCGCTAATACCAGAACTTGTGGTGTTTTATGCTTAAGATCGATATTTGACAATAATGGTAAAGCAAAAGCAGCAGTTTTACCGGTACCGGTTTGAGCCTGCCCGATGACATCACGACCTTCTAATACATGCGGGATAATTTCTGCTTGTATCGGTGAAGGCGTTTCATAACCGACTTTTTTTACCGCTTTCATAACATTGGCAGAAAGTGACAGATCGTCGAATTTCAGATTGGGGGTGTCATCAGTTTTGCTCATCGGCTTTCCTTTGGAAAAGATACATAAATACAACCTGCTATTAGTATTTTAATCTAGCCAACAACAAGCGGACGCGCAGTATACGGGCTTAATAGCGCGAAACAAGCCAAATATAGTAATCAAATTCAAATATATAGGACTGCTAATCAAGATCATGAACAAGTTACGACAATCCCTAACCGAATTTATCGGTTTATTTATCATGGTTTTTGCAGGTACTTCTACTATCGTTATCAACGACTTACACGGTGACGTCATCATACATATGTACATTGCTTTGTTTTTTTGGACTGGCCGTTGCAGCCGCAATCGACAGTTTAGGTAATATTTCTTGAGTGCATATCAACCCGGCAGTGACTATCGCATAAGGAGGTCCAACCGAGACGTTCATTGATTTGTTAAATGCATTGCTTTCCCAGCTAATCACTATACGCTGTAGACTTTTCGTTTTGTCATTTATCTATGATAGCTGGCTGAGCGCTCAATCATTGAGGCAGCCAAATGACAACTTTGCGTTTAAGTTACCAAACCATTGAGTTTGGAAAGACAGATATCCACCTTTGTACGCTCCGGAATAAACAAGAATTTCACGATCCGGAAGGCATCGCTGAAGCATTAGGCATTTCTTCCGCCACTTGGCCCCTTTTTGGAATAATGTGGCCGTCAAGTTTAGTTCTAGCGCACTTTGTTTGTAACTATGATATTGGCTCTAAACGAGTGCTAGAGATAGGATGTGGCACTGCGCTCAGTAGTTTACTACTGAATAAGCAGCAGGTAGATATTACAGCTACTGATTATCACCCTGAAGCACAGAGTTTTTTAAATAGAAATTCCAAGCTTAACGGGGATGCGAATATTCCTTTTGAGAGAACGGGCTGGGCAGACAATAATGATAGTTTAGGGTGTTTTGATTTGATAATTGGTAGTGATCTACTCTATGAAGATGAGCATGTAGCATTACTTTCTGACTTTATTCTAGAACACTCAAACGCAAAATGTGAGGTGATAATCGTAGACCCTGGCCGCGGAAGGAAAAACAAGCTTGCGAAAAAAATGCTTGGGCTTGGTTATATTTCTTCGTTTTTTAAACCTGAGGACACAGAATATTTAGGCAGCGACTTCAAAGGCTATATTCTAAAATTTGTACGTACTAGTTAGGCATTTAACGCTAACAAGGGGGTAGGGTTGGAAATTTATCGATTCTTAATTTCCTTCAGCTAATTTTATTAAAACCAGCCTTTTGTCTTTTTGCAAAAAGAAACCAGCCAAAGCATTAATGGCACTTCAATCAACACACCCACAACTGTTGCCAATGCTGCTCCTGAAGATAAACCAAATAGCATCACTGCTGTCGCTATCGCTACTTCAAAGTGATTTGAAGCACCTATCATGGCTGTGGGTGCAGCATTTTCATATGAAAAATTCATCATCCGCGCCAATCCATAAGTCAGCGCGAATATAAAAACGGTTTGAATGAATAACGGTACGGCTATCCATAATATGGTTAATGGGTTGGCGAGTATGACATCACCTTTAAACGAGAAAAGTAAAACCAATGTTAATAATAACGCTGTAATAGTCACAGGCGTCAGTAAGTGCAAAAACTTCTCTTCGAACCATTGTTTCCCTTTATTAGCAATAATCCACTTTCTAGAGAAAAACCCAGCGACTAATGGTAGTGCAACATAAATACCGATAGACAATAATAATGCCTGCCAAGGCACAGGGAGTTTACCGACACCAAGTAAGAACCCACCTAAAACACCGAACAGGATTAACATGACTAAAGAGTTCAGAGCAACCATAACCAGAGTATGACCAGCATTCCCTTTAGCCAAATACCCCCAAACCAGAACCATTGCAGTACAAGGTGCAATGCCTAGTAATATACAGCCCGCAAGGTAGCTACGCCAAAGTGGAACCGCTAACATCTTTACGCCATCCTGTAACACGACTGTACCTGAACCGTATTCAGCACCCACAGGTAAATCCAGTCCAAACGGCATCTTCACATAGTCCAATGCTTCAGCCCCGATAAAACCTTTAAACAAAATGCCAAGAAAAGCATAGGCGATGAGGTACATGGTAAAAGGTTTTATCGCCCAATTAATAAACAAGGTCAGACCAACGGGCTTAATACTTTTACCCGCTTTAATCACTTCAGCAAAATCTATCTTTACCATGATCGGATACATCATAAAAAACAAACATACCGCAATAGGAATAGAAACGATTGGCGCCCCATTAACATTAATACTCATACCATCGAGTGTTCGGGCAAATTCAGGCGCAAACTGTCCTAATAGAATTCCAAGAATGATACAGAGTCCTACCCACAACGTCAGATAACGTTCAAACACACCCATATCATGTTTTTTAGTTGTCATCGTCGTTGCTAAGCGCAGAGCCGATTCTCGGGACGATTCGACATGTTCTTTAACTTTTTAATATCCGCTTTAAATTGCTTCTGAGTAAGACTTCCTTTCAGTGTCGCTTTTAACAACTCATTCGCCCAATCCGGTAACTTTGGATTAATACTGTAATAAATCCATTGGCCCGCACGCCTGTCGATAACGACTTGCATATCTCTTAATGAGGCAAGGTGACGTGATATCTTTGGTTGAATCAGCTCCAATGCATGCGTTAACTCACAAACACAAAGCTCTCCCTCTTGCATAAGCAACATCAAGCTACGCAAACGTGTTTGATCAGCTAAAGATTTTAATAATGTTTCAGGTGTCATCATAATGCAATAATATACGGATAGACATATATATGTTTAAACGTATATATTATGAATGATTAACTTACAAGGGTAAAGACATGTCTGATCAAAAATTAAATGTGTTGTTTCTTTGCACAGGAAATTCAGCTCGAAGTATTATGGCAGAAGCACTATTGCAGCGTTGGGGCCTGGGACGATTTGGCTCATATAGCGCAGGCAGTACACCTAAAGGACAAGTAAATCCATTTGCTTTGGAAGTATTGCAATCGAATAATTTTATTACCGAAAATTTCAGAAGCAAAAGTTGGAATGAATTTGCCGAAGAAGATGCACCGAAAATGGACTTTGTTTTTACTGTTTGTGATAACGCTGCAAATGAAGTGTGTCCCGTATGGCCAGGTCAACCTATGTCAGCGCACTGGGGTATAGAAGATCCGGATCAACCTGAACGAAGTGAAGCCGAACAACAACGATTATTTCTTAAAGCCTATCTGGAAATGGACTACCGCATAAAAATATTTAC
>JBELBG010000119.1:0-5367 GCA_042095435.1 Thiotrichaceae bacterium
GACCCGGTTGAATACTCTGGCGATTCAGTTAAAGCAGTCAGACCGTTAAAAATAGAAATCATTGATTTGCAAATTCCTCAGTATCTTGAGCGTTTTCAAATTGCTTCGCGTAGCAGTGAAAGCCGATTAGAGTTTTCTGATGAAAACCAATGGGGCGAAAACCTACGTAAAAACCTGCTTCGTAGTATGGCAAGAAATTTATCCAGAATATTATCCACGGATGATGTAGGTACGCCATTAAACCGCTCTTCTTCATTAGCTGATTATCGTATACAGATACATATAGAACAGTTTGAACAGGATGTTGATGACAACGTTAAGCTTTTTGCGCGATGGCAGCTTTCAAATACCACACAAGGAGTTGAAGACTCCAAAGTTTCAAGTATCGGTCTTCAGAGCAAGGCTAAAATAGAAGAAGGTAATTACGATCAAGTGGTTGCGGCAATGCGAGAGTTATTTGGTGAACTTAGCTTACGCATTGCCGATAGCATAATGGAATATGAAAACTAGATTAAATTAAATGAAATACTTTTCTCAACATCAATACCTTGCTTCCTTAGTTTTGCTGACGACAGGCCTTTTTGTTGATCACAGTATTGCGATGATTGATAGTAAAACGAGTGGCGCAGAAATTATGCAACAAGTACAAACTCGGCATCAGCAGTTTCCCTACATCTATGAAGAACAATCTATGATGTTGCAGGATAGAAACGGTGATCGTGATACCCGCAAGGCAAGACGTTATTCAAAAGTTGAAAAAGACGGGACAGTTCGTTTTTTGTTGTTGTTTGATTATCCGGAGGAAGTAAAAGGTGTCGCTTTACTGGCGAATCGTGATCCAGACGGGCATACGACAAAACAGGTTTACTTGCCTGCTTTAGGTGAACGTTTAATTGAGAGCACAGGCGAAGGCAGCAATGAAAGTTTTCTCGGCACTGATTTTTCTGTTGAAAACCTTACGGGTGAAATATTAAGTGAACACTTTTATCAGCGGCGCAACAATGAAGAAATAGAAGGCGCTAAACATTTTGTATTGGATGTCTATAAGCTTGAAGATGAACAAAAAAAGGAACAAGTATTGCGACGACATTTTATTCGGGAAGATAACTTATACATCACGCTAACACATCATTTTGATAAACAGGGTCGGCTTTCGCGTATACAAAGTCATCATGATTTAAAAGCCGTTGATGGTGATATGTGGCGTGCCAATATGATTTTAATGGAAGATAAAAAACAGGATCATCAATCCTTAATAAAAGTAACTCGCCGTATTTTCTCTCATGATTATGTGCCTGCAGAAGTGTTTACAGCGGGATGGTTATATGAGAACGCCCCTTATGTTGAACCATTAATAAAGTCAGAGTCCGAAGATGATGGTATTAGTCTGCCTGAATTAGGAACAGAGGAAGACATGCAATGATAGTACAAATGTGCATGTTGGGTTATAAACACCGCCTTTCTGTAATATTATTTATCTTGTTTGTTACCTTGTTTGCTTTAACAGGGATGCAGCGCCTTAAAATCGACACAGGTATTGATACTTTAATTCCGGCTAATGATCCCGGTCGCCAGGTTTATCAAAAGGTGATGGGTGAATTTGGTACAGACAATAAAACTATCATTTATATAAAAGATAATAACTTATGGACAACAGATAAACTGGCGCGCCTTGAACAACTTCATTTAGCTATCGAAAAAATTGAAGGTGTTATTCGAGTTGATGGCCTTTTTAGTTTACATACTATACATGGTGTTGATGGAAAAATAATTTCCCGCCCTGTTCTTCGCTCTGCACCAAAGACGGAAGAAGAAGCACTAAGTGCTAAACGAAGTGCCTTGGCAAACCCGTTATATATAGGCAATTTCTTTTCTGATGACGGCAATGTTTCCGCAATGATGGTTTCTGTTGACGATGCCGATGATAGAAATGATTTTAGCCAGATTGTTTATCAAGCCTTTCAGGATCAGCTTGAGTTATATCAATCTGACTTTGAATATATTACGCAAGTTGGTTCGCCAAGAATTAGTGCTGAGTTAAAACAAAGCCTGTCTGAAGACTTTATGTTGTTAGCGCCTTTATCCATCTTTATTCTGGTTGTTTCTATTCTATTATTTATGCGTAGCTGGCTATCGGCACTGGTGCCATTAGTGACTTCCGTCATAACTATAATCTGGACTTTCGGTTTATTAGGCTGGCTTGGTATCCCGTTAAATATATTGAGCGCAATGATTCCTTCTTTAATTATAGTAATTGGCTCAACAGAAGATACGCATTTAATGTCAGCTTTTTTTCGAGGGCTGGATGAAAACGAAGGCGATGAAAATGAAGATTTAGGGTCGAGTAAAAAACAAGCATTGCAATATATGGCGAAGCATATAGGTTTGCCGTTGGTACTAACCGTATTAACAACTACATTAGGGTTTGCCAGCAATCTGTTTAGTAATATTGCTTTAATACAACACTTCTCACTTGCAGCAACGTTTGCCATGTTGGCAAACGGTCTTATAACAATTCTTGTTTTGCCATTAATGCTGAATTTATTTGGTTCAAATAAAAATACAAGTCTTGTTAAAAATAAAGAAACGAATACATTGCCTAATCGCGTGATGCGTTTGTTCCGTTACTCTCAAGATCGTTTTCCTGTTTTGATATTGTTATTCACTTTTGCACTATGTGTCTTTTTTGTTTTTCAGGCAACCAAGCTTTATGTCACCAATGATCCGTTATCTTATTTTCAAAATGATCGCCCTTTGATACAGGATGTTAAACGCATTCATGATGATCTAGCCGGAGTTAAAATATTTTTTATTACGCTTGAATCAAAACAGGCAAAAGCATTTCAAAAACCCCAAAATATACAAAAGTTGGTAGACATACAGTCGTTTCTTAATCAGCAGGGCGTTTATGATCGAACGATATCTTTAGCAGATCATTTGAAATTTATTAATCGCGAATTTCGTAATAATGGCTCTGAAGGCTCTGTGCCGGAAACACAGAGACTGATTGCACAATACCTTATGTTTTTCCACCGTAGTGATCTGGATAGTTATGTCAGCCATGACTACAGCCGTGCAAATATTGTTGTTAGGCATAACATCTCAGATTCACATACGCTAAACCAATATATTAGTGAGTTAAGGGACGTGTTGAGCACCATTGTTGGCCCTGAAATGAAGTCCTATGTTGTCAGTGAAAACCTGATGGTGAATCAAGCGGCGGAAAGTTTAATGGTTGCCCAGGTAAAAGCATTAATTGTATTGCTAACACTTATCTTTTTAATTATGTCTGCAATGTTTACTTCATTTAAAGGAGGTTTCATTGCTCTGATCCCCGCCATCATTCCTATTACACTAATGTTTGGCATAATGGGTTATTTCAATATTCCTTTAAATCCGGGAACAGCGATGGTCGCTGTTATTGCAATAGGTATTGCGATAGATGGCACCATACATTTGCTTGCCCGTTATAATGAGCTTTGTCGTCGTAGTTCGGATTATATCGGCGCTGTAAACACAGCCGTTCGTGAAGAAGCTACGCCGTTGATTGTTTCCAGCCTTGCGCTTGCCTTTGGTTTTGGTGTTTTAATTTTCTCTAACTTTACTATTGTTGCGCAGTTTGGTGCTTTAGCTGCCGCAACAATGTTGTTTTCAATTTTTGCCAACCTGTTAATCACTCCTATTATTATGGCGCGTATTCGTCTTGTGGGTCTTTACCAGATATTGGCGATGTCCGTTGATAAAGAAGTATTGGATAGCAGCGTGCTATTTCAAAACATGACAGACTATCAGCGACGTAAAGCGATATTAATTTCGGAGATACATGAGTTTAAAAAAGGCGATCTTTTGGTCGAACAAGATACTATTGGTCGAGATATGTATTTAATCCTTTCAGGTAAGGCTGAAGTTATCAGAAAGGATGAGGGTGATTTGCGTTCCCTGGCAATGTTAAAACCGGGACAGGTTTTTGGTGAAATAGGCTATATACGTGAAACCGAACGTACAGCCGATGTTGTCGCGACTGAAGATGTTTCAGCACTGCGTTTTGATTATGAGCGTATGCAAAAGGACTTAAAATTTTTCCCAAATATCATTGCGAAATTGAATTTCAATATCAGTTATATATTGGGGAAACGCCTTGCTGATATGGTTGGTAATTCATCAGATACTAAGTGAATAAAGTTTATATTAATAACGTCGTTTCTGTTCCAACCAAACATTACCCCTCGATTAATATTGAACAAATGTCGACTTGTCGTAAAAAAAAGACAAATTTCCTTAATTTGTTATGCAACAACACTCGACAAAAGAAAAATCCATGGTATTTTTACGCCCTTTTAGAAAAGCGTGGCGATTTGCCTTTGTTTGGTTTGCTGATGATCGCATGATTTCTCTGTTTTTGGGCAAAGTGTCAGGTTCAAGCAAAGACCAGAACTTTGCTCAAGTATTACGGTCAATGTTGTTTTGGCGCTTTTCTGTGGTAAGACGGGGTAGCTTAGTTAAATAATTGTTAACTAGTCCCAGTTATTGAATTAAATTAGGTTGATAAATATATTAATAATCTGTTTCTATATGGCTTATAGTAGCATTTTTATGCTTCTTGATAGTTAACCAAATATCAAGTCAACCAATGAATTTTACATATAAAAAGTTATATTGATGAAAACTATTAAAGGTGAATTAGAGTTAGGGCGATTTCTCGTGCCTTATCGTATATATGGTGAAGCTAAAAAAACCATAATCTGTATTAGTGGTGCAAAACAAACGATGGCAGCATGGCGCTCATTCGTTAGCCATTTTGTTTCCGATTATTCTGTCGTGTTATTCGACATGCCTGGACAAGGCCGCGCTTCAATTTTATCCGGATCATTAGGTATTAGCTTTGATGAACAGGTCGATGTTTTACATAGCGTAATAAAAGAAACAAATCGTAATGGCACTGTTATTCTGGCAGCTGCATCATGGGGCACGATTGTTTCTGCAGCAATAGCATCACGTTATCCTGAACTGGTTGATAAAATGATTCTGGGCAGTTTTGGTGCTAAACCGACTAAAGAAGTGATTGAAGTTATTAAAGCGGGTCAAAGTCTATTCGATGGTGATAAAACAGAAAAAATAGCGCCTCTTATGATTGAACGTTTTGGTCAACATATCCCTGACTCACAGAAGAAACAGATGATTAATCAGTTTAGAGAAATGAGTCGCGAACAGTTCATCAGCTTTTATGAACATTGTGAGTTTGTTGGACAAGCATCAGATATCGAAGAGTATATTGAGCTTGGAAAAATAACAGCATCAACACTTATTCTGAGTGGCGAATATGATGCTATCTTGGATCAAGAAGATATAGAAAAAGCGTCTTCAAAA
>JBELBG010000120.1:0-5336 GCA_042095435.1 Thiotrichaceae bacterium
GGAAACATGCTGAGCGGGACACGCTGTATTTGCTCCAGATCACGTTCGCCATAAGCATCATTTGGTTCTATAACAATACTGTTTTTATAGCCGCTTTCTTTTCCTTCCAATTCATTTTCAAGACCGGGAATAATATTTCTTGCGCCATGTAAGTAGGTAAAAGAACCGTCATGGCTTTCGTCGATAACTACGCCGTCTTTATCTTTAAGTGTGTAATTGACTGTTCCGACCTTGTCTTTTGTCAGCTGCATTATTTTCTCCTGTGGTATAGTGACCTATTCATACCAGCTTTAAGACCATTGGTGTGCCATTGGTGTACCAGAATAATCAGGTGTTTTTTTTAGTGAGTGCGTACTATGCCGATCATGATTAAATATTTCAAATTTTTAACTATTTTTAATGAAAAGTATTAGCACCATTCTTTTATTCTTTATCTTCAGTGGCAAAGTATTCGCTGCGCCTTCCGGATCAGATTTGCTTGCGGCTTGTGAAACAGCTCTGCAACAAGGTTTTCAGGATGCAACAGGGATGATGTGTACATGGTATGTGACGCCGTGTGATTGTCATTATGGTCAGGCTTCTGAAGTGCCACGGGTTTGTTTGCCTGATGGGCTTGAAACAGAATATCTGGCAACGGAAGTTATTACAGGTTTGAAATTGAATCCGCAATTACAGAAAAAAACAGCCGCAGTATCGACGGGGGAAATCCTAGTAAAAAAATACCCATGCGACTAAAACAACAGTAATTGAGTTGATTTATTCATCGCGAAATAGTTGATGACAAGCGTTACAGGTCTGGCTTAAACGGGTAAATGCTTCATTTAGCAAATTAGTTTGGGAATAGTCTGTGATATGCGGATCATAAGATTTTGTAAGTTGCTGAATATTTAAGGTTTCACTGTATAACTTACTGGCTATTGCACTAAAAATAACACTATTACTTTCTTCAAGCTGATTAGTTGGAACTTTCAAGGCCATTAATTCAGCATAAAAGAGAAGTTCTTCTACTGTTTCGACCAAATTGGTCAACTCTTCTTCGGTAAAACTGATTTCCTCAGCAGCTTGTTGAGTATCTGCAACGGATGATATCTGCTGCATGATGTTGATAAGTCGCTCGCTGGACTCAGCGTGAAGTAAATATTGGTTTTCGTCCTGATTATCAGAACCATCACTGCTCTTTAAATGAGTACTTATTGAAAGAACAATAATCAGTAATATTGAGCGTAAAAAAAGTTTCATTGATAGCCTGTTTTGTATTATTAGTCTGATCAGTATACAAAGGCGTCTAAATACATACCTTGATCCTGATCAAGTTCATGCAAGTATTTAATTAACTGGATTAATTAATCAATAACTTATCTTATTGACTGTTCTAAAACATGCTGCAGTTCTTCAACATGTTTTAGATTCACGATCTCTAATAAACACTACTCAATTAAGTAGTGTTTAAAAATATTTAAAATCGGTGCCTTGATGTAGACAAATTATTGCAATTAAGATTTTTCTTTATCTTCTTTTTTACTGCGCCGTTTTGACGGCTTTTTAGTGGGCAGGGTAAACCAATCTTCTTTTGTTATTTCGTGAAAATAATCGACTTCGTCAATAATAAAGCGCGATGTCGTGCTCGGTACTGCGGCGATTTCAACACGAACGCCTTCTGACTTCAGGTGTCGTACCAGCTCAATATAGTCTGAATCACCTGACATAATAATAATGGTATCAACTTTGTCTGCGACCTGAATCGCGAAAATAGATAGCGGGATATCGGCGCTTTTGTGGCAAGGACGTACCGAGCCATGATAAAAATTGTGCAAACGTTCCTGCAATTTATTGGAAATATGTTTGCCTTCCCGAAAATAAACTAATCGGCTTAATCCTCGATTGATCAGCAACTTTGGAATCAGTGCATCAAAGTTGAGCATGGTATTGGAATTGTTCGCTTCGGAGTGAATACTGCGTTCTATATTGTTGCCGTCGATGAGTATGGCGACAGATTGTGAAATGACAATGTTTTCAAATGTGGGTTGTGGCTCTTTAGTATCGTTCATAAAATTCCGTTAAAAAATAATTGAGCGGCATTATCGCAGTTTCATTAAATTAATAAATCATTAACTGCGGGTAAAACGTTATTAATGATATCAACCTTGAAAAAAGGCGGTTTATTTTAGAAGTTTATCAAAAAATGAATGATTCTTTATTTTTTTGCTTAATTTATAATCATTTAATTTATGTGGTTAGTTGATAGATATGACTGAAAATAAAAACGAAGGCAAGCCGGAAGAGATTCGGAATAAAATAAATCGAGAAACATCAAAAATGCAATGGAGTGAATTATTGCCCTTTTTCGCCAAAGGCATGGCGATCTATGTCTCGCATAATCTGGATCTGATTAAAGTTGCTTATGCGTTGTCGGAAGATGACAAACAACAGTTTGAAGCATGGACAAAAGCAGGCACTGTTGCCAATGTCACAGATGAACAGGCCAGTGCCTGGCATGAGAGTAATGTTGTTGTCTGGGCGACGGTGATTAAACCGTGGGTGTTAGTTCAACCCATTGTTGATTAATGATGGGGCACCAGCAGAATGACTTCCAATAATAAAGTTAGCGTGTTGTTTGTTTGTATGGGTAATATTTGTCGCTCGCCAGCTGGTGAAGGTGTTTTTCAGCATTATGTTGAGCAACAGAGCTATAGTGATGAAATTAATATCGATTCCGCCGGAACAATTGCTTATCACCAAGGTGAGCCTGCCGATACCAGAATGCGCGAAGTCGCGGCAAAGCGTCACTATCAATTAACTTCAATCGCGCGAAAAGTCATTGCAAATGACATCGAATTATTTGATCTAATAATTGCCATGGATAATGACAATCTCTATGAACTGGAAGCACTCGCTAATGGTAAACAAAGCCATATTCGACTACTTGGCTCGTTTATTGATGGTTATGATGAAGACAATGCGCCATCAGTACCTGATCCGTATTACGGTGGTTTAGCCGGGTTCGAACAGGTATTGGATATGATTGAATCAGCCTGCCCGAATATGCTGTCACATTGTCTGGAACTGCTTCAACAAAAATATGCATGACACTACAGGCATGTATTGAAGCGACCAACTCTGTACAGTCTGATCAGGAAGCACAATTTGCCGAAAGTAAACATGCCTATGGCGGTTGGTTTCCATTTATCCTATCTCTCTCCTTATTTGGATATAAAAAAAGCCGCCGCTCTCATGCATCCATGCAATCGCGCCATTTGTAAATCCTATACTTCAAGTGGACACTGTGGATATATCGTCAGTATAATAAATTTATCACATATCTTATTGTTACAAGAAGCGTTTTCATGAAGTCCACTTTTAAACTCTATAAAAGCATATCGGACAAAGTGACCATTAAAATATAGTTATGCACCCATATGAAAATCGATGACGTTACGATTAATAAAAAGAGTGATCTCACTGGCAAGATCAAGCTAGATAAAAGCTACTCATACTAAGTCTATTGCCCATTTGGGCAGGGCTACAATATAAGAGCCTCTATATATCTTTCGAAAGCAACACTAAATTTTCATTGGCGTGATGGCCCTGGATCATTTGCAGAAACTGAATCAGGTAATTATGAGATGTCTGATGGTATGCTTTTCAAAGGAGAGAGTAAGATTCTAGATATAACAGAGAATCCAAGTTTTGAATTAATTGAATATCAGCTTGCTTTGGCGCTCATTATAATCAACCATCATTTTTAGCGAAAATCAGGGCCATTCGAGCGTGGAAATGCATAACAAAAATGTCAATATGACATCGTTACGCAGCGCTTCACTTGGCATATTACATTGGCGTTAGGCAAGAATAAATGCCTCTCAACAAGGGAACTTATTTATGAGTAAGTTTAAAGAAAAGCTTAGAGGGCTTGAAAATTTCAAGGCAATTAGAGACTACTTGCCGGATGACCATTCCTATCGGCAATCAGTAACCCAATATATCCAAAAGGCAAGCAACCAACTCGGAGATTCAATAAATGTCCTCGACTTAGGCTGTGGAGAAGGAAATTCAATTGAGCTTTTCGAGGTGTTAGCTCCAACAGCAAAATGGCATGGTGTTGATATTGAGGATTCGCCAGAGGTTAGGAAGCGTGCTCGTAAGCACGAGTCGATAAAGACTTTTGATGGCGTGAATCTTCCATATGACGATGATTATTTTGACTTAATGTACTGCAATCAAGTTCTCGAACATGTTCGCCACCCGGATAGGTTAATTGCAGAAGTTTATCGTGTACTCAGACCCAATGGTCTGTTTGTAGGGGCCGTTTCCTATCTTGAGCCATTTCATTCATATAGCATTTTTAATTTCACTCCTTACGGGATCATTAGAGTATTTGAAGATGCCGGCCTTAATATGATGGAAATACGGCCGGGCCCTGACGCGTCGCTACTCATTAATCGTCAACTATTAAATCGCTCATCCATGTTTCGCTTTATATGGAATAATAATTATTTTCACATTGCGTGTGATTTGATCGGAGGTATTTTTCGTTTAGGGAATGCCGAGCGCAATTTCCTCAAAGTTCAATTTGCCGGGCATTTAGTTTTCCTCGCGAGGTGTCCGACGGATACAAATGTCAGCAATGGCTGAGCCTAACAAGGCGCTTCACTCAACGGCGTTTCGCGACGTGAGTGAGCTTTGGCCTTATGTATTTCAAATGGTAATCGCAATTATTTTGTGTTTTATGCGAGATCACTGTAAAACTATATGTTCAAATAATAACCAATATGCCACATATGAATAAAGTTACAGATCCTATTATTATTGATATTGAGGCCTCTCGATTCGGCGGAGCTAGCTACCCTATTGAGGTAGGGCTTGTTATGGAGGATGGCAAAAAGTTCTGTTCCTTAATATTACCCGCAACTGAATGGACACATTGGGATGAGGAGGCAGAAAAAGTTCACAATATTGAAAGGAGTATTTTAGAGGTCTATGGTAAAGAGCCTAAAGAAGTAGCAACACTTTTAAACGAGCTTTTGGATGGAAAAACGGTATACACAGATGGGTGGGTGGTCGACAAACCATGGGTTACCACTTTATTTTATGAAGCCGGTATTAATATGAGTTTTGAAGTCAGCTCATTAGAAATGATTCTATCCGAATAACAAATGGAAAATTGGCATAAAACAAAAGACCATGTTATTAAGGACTGAGATTTATCCCGTCACCGCGCAAGCTACGATGCCTGGATTATTCAAGAAACGTATAAACGCACACTGAAAATGTTTAAAAACACAGCAGCGTAAAGCAAATAAAACATAACATATCCTCAGCATGTGGCATCGCTATAA
>JBELBG010000121.1:0-5332 GCA_042095435.1 Thiotrichaceae bacterium
CACAATTCCCCACTCCGTGAACTATAGGGATTTTGAGGCTTCACTGTCAAGACTTCTTTGACTTTTTTTATGTGAAATATGTCTTTTTTAACAATAACTTAGCTAACAAAAGTGAATACAAACTAACATGTTCCGAATACCTGTTTCAATAAGGCTTTTTAATTCATTATCTTTTCTAATTAATCTAATAATCTACTTTAACTATTGTCATGTTAAGTCGTTGATAATTAAATTTTGCTGTTTTTAGATAAATAGTCACTCTTACTCAAAATTCGCACCCATTTCGTTAGCAAGCTGAAAATAACGTTGGCTGACCTCCATATTAATTTCAACGCCTATCATTCCATTTTGGTATAAAAGAGCCAAATTATATGCCGCGACGCCATCACCCATATCCACCGCTTTTTCCAATAACTCAATCGCCTTTTCCGCATCAATATCAACACCGGCACCACGTTGATAAGCAATGCCCAACATACCAATCGCTTCGGCAATCCCCTCATCAGCAAGAGGTTTTAGCAATAGTAAGGCCTTACCATATTCGCCATTAGAAAATGCCTGACTCACAATCTCAATCGCATCTTCGACAGTCTTTATATCTTCTGCGTCTTTGGCTTCCATGACTAAGCGCTAATGACGTACTTCAAAGTCTCAACAACCTGCTCCGGCGTTTGCGCCCAAGCCATGGCTGCTGCGTCGACTTCTTTTAACGGATGAATAATCGATTCATCATGCAAAGTGATATAAGGCTTACCTAATGCAGCACAGCAACCGGCATCAAATGCAGCATTCCATTGTTTGTATTTATCACCGAACCGGACAATCGCAATATCGCACTTCTCTATAAGGTTTTTCGTACGAATGCTGTTCACCTTTGACGATTGATGATCGCGCCAAAAGTTATTGTCGTTTGCACGTAAATGATCACCGGCCGCATCACTAGCATCATGATTGGTTACAGCGGATGTATAAGTAATTGGCAAACTCAATGCATCCGTACCGTTCTTAATTTGTTCGCGCCAATCAGTATGAATCTCGCCTGATAAATAAACTGTCCAGTTCATGTCCTATCCTCTGTTAAATATTGTTTGCTGATATGATAATCGTTTACTGTATGAGACAATACATACTTTGTAATAAGTATCACAATTATTCTTTTTTTTGACCTATTTCTGTCATAATCATTCTCAAAAACGATTGAAAAGTTTCGTTTAAAGCCTTTCCTAAAGGAAGCAGTGAACATGAATTTTGAAAGACTACAAACAGGCGTCAATGAGCTTGTCGCAACAATTATAAACTGGTCAACAAGCCCACAGTTCTATGCTCAATGCGGTCTTATTTTACTCGCAATTATTACGGCTTTCAGCTTCGCTTATGCATTAAAAAAACACTCGCCACTTCTACGTGAAGAGCCGAAAGCAGGCTATCTTTTTTTTCTACGCAGGAAAATTTATCAGCTTCGCGATTTTCTGTTTCCTTTATTTAATATAATTGCATTAAGTATCGCTATAGAAATTAGTCAATACGCTGTACAACAGAGTTGGCTTATACGCATTGCAGTAAGTCTTGCTGTTGTTTTCATGTTGTATTCGATCATAACGCGATTTATTCCGAATAAATTTATAAAAAGCCTTGTTAAGTGGATTGCAATCCCTCTTGCAGTATTACAGGTTTTTGGTTGGCTTGATGAAGTCAGTGCATATCTTGATACGATAGATATGCAAGTTGGGAACATACGTATCTCTGCTTACGCCATAGCACGTGTTGTTGTCGTAGGTATGATTCTTTTCTGGTTAGGTCGTGTTGCAAATAATACCGGACAACAAATTATTCGAAATATAGATGATCTTGAAATCAGTACGCGCGAAGTATTTGCAAAGCTATTTCAAGTCACGGTAGTCGTTATTATTTTCATATTGTTGCTACAAGCAATGGGGATTAACCTCACTGCGCTTGCAGTCTTTGGCGGCGCATTAGGTGTCGGACTTGGCTTCGGTTTACAAGCCATCGCATCTAACTTCATTTCAGGCATTATTATCCTTCTAGATAAATCCATCACTGTCGGCGACTACATTGAATTGGAAGATGGTCAAACCGGTGTTATTCGAGAATTAAAAATGCGTTCAACTACATTGGAAACATTTGATGGTAAAGACATCATGGTGCCTAATGAACGTTTTATCACGACCAACTTTATCAACTGGACACATAAAAATAAGAAGCAACGTTATTCGATAGAGTTTCAAGTCTCCTATAAAACCGATCTACATGCGCTGTTTGATTTATTAAGAGAAGTCGTTGCCAGTCACCCGCAAGTATTAAGCGGCGATGATTTACCTTTTGAAGAACGTCCCGACGCTGAAATAGCAGGCTTTGGAGAATCCGGTGTCAATATTTTAATTGAATTCTGGATGGAAGGTATCGATGATGGAAAAAACAGAGTTGGTGGCGATATATTACTCATGATCTGGGATTCATTTAAAGAACATAATATTGAAATCCCCTACCCACAACGCGAAGTTAAGATACTTAATCCAAACGAAGTACAATTAAGCAAATAAAACAGAAGTAAAAAAGAGTCGGCCGATAAGCCGGGTTCTGTCGCGGACAATCATTCATCTGGGATACATATCGCTATATACCTCAAGCAACCTACCCGGAAACAGTGCGGGCCGCACCATAGTTTCCCTATTTGGTCTTGCTCCAGGTGGGGTTTACCCTGCCACTGTTATTACTAACAGCGCGGTGCGCTCTTACCGCACCATTTCACACTTACCTATCTAATAAATAAATATTAGGCCGGCGGTATATTTTCTGTGGCACTTTCCATCGACTCACGCCGCCCAGAAGTTATCTGGCACCTCGCCCTATGGAGCCCGGACTTTCCTCTATTGAATCATGTTCAACAGCGATTGCCTGGCCGACTCTCGGAGGTAGTTTATGACCAGATTTATGACTTGCAAGGAAAATAAGAACTTATTGGATATTAATTTCTTCAGGCGCCAAAAACTGCTGTATTAAAGTATAGTACTCGCCCCTGCTGGAAATATTGTTATGCCCTGTCTTTTTAATTACTTCGACTTTTATTTGAGATGATGGAAATTCATCAATTAATCGTTGCGAATGCTCAAAAGGTATAATCACATCTTGTTCAGCAAGAAGAACCAATGTTTTTGCACTGATATTCTTAACACGACTTAAAGAATCATACTTATCTCTGAGTAATATGGTAATCGGAAAAACAGGGTATTGTTTTTGCGCAATAGCCTGAATACTGTCAAAAGGTGTAATTAATATCATTTTATTAATGTCTTTAGTCGAAGCAAGATAAGTGGCAACACCCGAACCTAAACTACGACCAATAACAGAAATAGTTTTATGTTTTACTCTAACTCGATCATAAATATTTTGCGCATCTAAATAGAGGCTTGCTTCTGTTGGCTTTCCTGTACTGCTTCCATAGCCTCTATAGTTAACAAGATAAATCGTATAATCTGATAATGTTTTATTAAAAAAATACGCGTTAGCTACAACGGCTTCGCCATTACCGCCAAAATAAATAATGGCTTCCTCCTTATCTTTATTTAATACAATAACATCCAGCACTACATCGTCTATTTTATACTGAATAACATCATGATCGTGTTCCGCTGCCGCTGTAGGGAAATAAAGAAAGTGCCTTTGAAATATAAAAAGAAAAAGAGCAACTGAAAAATAAATAAATAAAACAGATCGGATAAGTCGTAGAAATAATTTCATGATTAAATCAATTAACTATTATTTATGTGAATTACTTTCTTGACCGACCTTTTTCATAACTTGGTGTGTTACGTTGCTTTTGTTCATCTTGTAGTTTTTTATAATTTTCCCAACGACGTGAATCAAGTTCTCCAGATTCCAGTGCCGTTTTAATACCACATACTTTTTCGCTGTCATGCTGACAATTATTAAATTTACACTGCGATATAAGTTCAATGACATCGTCAAACGTATCCTCAATACCTGTTTCGCAATCACTTAGTTGCAATTCCCTAATGCCTGGCGTATCAAGCAAGATGCCACCATCATCAAGCAAATGTAATGAACGTGCTGTTGTTGTATGTTGACCTTTACCATCTTCTTCACTGACTTCTGCAGTGAGTTGTTCAGCACCGGCAAGATTATTAATTAACGTTGATTTACCTACACCTGAGGAACCAACTAATGCAATGGTATGTCCTTCAGTACAGAGAGAACGTAAAGAATCTAATGTGCTTTTATTTTTTGCATTGACTGTTTCTATTCGTAAGTTATCTTTTAAAGCTTGTACCTCTTGCTTATATGAAGCCGCATCACCAACCTTATCTACCTTAGTCAAAACAACAACAGGCGTAATATTTGCAGCATAAGCTAAAGCCAAATAACGTTCGATACGCGAAACATTAAAATCCTGATCACAAGACATAACTATAAATAAAGTATCGATATTAGCAGCAATGGTTTGATCTTCTGTACGCTTGCCTGCTGCTTTGCGAATCAATACGGTTTCACGATCCAGAATACGCAAAGGGCGCTCTCCTTCATACGGGATGAGTATCCAATCACCAACAGCTAAGTTTTTAGGGTCGCTAAACACACCGACTTCAAATTCTTTTACGCCGCGACTACTCCAAACAATGCAATGACTACGGTAAATTTTTGAGATACAAGCGGGATAGGCTTGAGCTTCTTCTTCGGAATTAAGTTGCTCAGCAAAAAAGGGTTTCCAACCTAATTGAGATAATTTAAAAATAATAATTTCCTAAACGTCCACTTTGGGAGGTTAACTATTATATGTCAGAGAACGGCCAGAAGTGGATATAACTGTGTAAACAAAATAATACTTCATTACATGCCTAAAAGCAGATATTTACACGAAGTTGAGCTGTAGGTTACAGCGCAATATTTAGCAGCTAAACGCCAAAGCAACTGAAGAATCTGATACTAGGCTCGCCATCCAATTTTTCCGCCAAGTTGCCGAGAACACCCGTGTCAGTACGCCACTGAAGGTAAGTCTCATAGTGTGGACGCGTATCCCATTGCTCTACAATGACAAAGTCGGTCGGATCGTCCATATTTTGAATGATGTTTAAGCCAGCGCAGCCATCGTATGAACGCGTATCTGGCAGAATTTCACGTAGAAAGTTTCGAATATTCTCGATTTCATCTGCTTTTGCTTTGAATTCAAGTATAACTTGGCACGTCATAGTGGTTCTCCTATTAATCATTTCAAGTGTAGCTGAAATTTCGGCCAGAAGTGGTCATTAAACGCCATAAATATTATCGATTGATAAATATATAAAGATAATTGAAA
>JBELBG010000122.1:0-5329 GCA_042095435.1 Thiotrichaceae bacterium
GCGCCTTGAATGCTATTCGCTTTAATGCCGGCAAAAGGGTTTAGTATTCGCGGAGACAGATCAATACGGTCTTGTGCAGCTTCAAGAAAAGGTGCCTCGTCTGGCTCCTCCGGATTTAGAGGAAAGCCGTGAGTCGAGTCAAAATGTCCATAAGACATGCCGATAAAACCCCAATTATCAACAAAAGAAGTGCCAAAATTGAAATTGGTCACATCATAGAAGCTATTACCAACCTGTCCATCAGCAGACTCATAATTTCCGGCATCACGGTTTAGTGCATCAACATGGAATGCTATTTTTTCATAACCGCCGTCTGCCTGAAGAGAAACCAGTTTTTCGTGTGAATTAGTGTTATAGCTAGAATACAGTTTTGGACTGAAAGAGCCTGGTAGATATTCCGGAATTTTATTAGTAACTACATTGACTAGGCCGCCGGATGCTTCGCTACCATAGAGTAAGGTCGCTGGCCCGCGAAAGATTTCTATCTGTTCAGCTTGTAACGGGTCGATAGAAACGGCGTGATCAACACTGACTGTTGATACGTCTAATGAGCTAATGCCATTTTCCAGAACTTTTACTCTTGCGCCGGATTGACCGCGAATAACAGGTCGACTTGCTAAAGGACTAAAACGATCTGTTGAGACACCAGGAATGTTCTCCAGTGTTTCGCCAATTGTTGACGACTGTTTTTCTGCTAATTCTTCGTTGTTTAAAATATGTATCGGTTGTGCGATGTGTTCGATACTTTGCAAGCCAAACGGTCTTGCTAAAACATTGATATCATCTAACGTTGATACTTCTTCTGCGAGCGCAAGTTGCGACACGCTTAATGGGATGATAATCCCAAGGTAAAATAACTTCATTGTTTAACCCCTGATTAATAACAAAACATTCTGATGGCGACTATGCTCATCAGATAAATACTTAAATATTGTTACATCAGGAATGACGGGGGACTGCGAGCATTATTATTTGAATGATTAGTTAATTTTAAAGAATAAAATTTGTGAGTAATTTTTCCATTTTCTTTAAAATTAATATTTACTAGCGTACTTGTATCAGTGGCAAGGTTGCTTGAATTAATTTGATGAATACATATTGAACAGTATTCGTGCTCATCATCTTCTACAAATTGATGCTCGACAGCATGCGTTATCGAGGCGAATTGCGACGACAATACAAATAAAATCAGTAGCTTAATGATGAGTTTATGGAACATTTTTAGTTTGAAATATTAACAATAAATGTTACATTATAACATTGCATTTTAGGTGTCAATTAATCAATTATGTCCAAAAATAAAGTTATTAGTCCTTTCAGGCCGTCAGCCCATAAGCATCAGGACTGTTTGCAGTCTGCTGTTAAAGCGGCAAAAACTCATTGTGATGAGTCGGGTTTGCGTTTAACGCCATTGCGCCAACAGGTTCTGGAGTTGGTCTGGCAAAGTCACGAACCTGTTAAGGCTTATGATGTATTGGATAAACTTAAGCAAGAGCATTCTTCATCTGCTCCGCCAACTGTTTATCGGGCACTGGATTTTTTACAGGAGCAGGGCTTGGTTCATAAGATCGAGTCACTAAATGCTTATGTCGGCTGTGGCAATCCTGAAAACTCACACTCAGGGCAATTTTTTATTTGCCAATGTTGTGGCTCGGTTGCAGAACTTGATGACGCTGATATCAGCAGGTTGATCCAAAAGAAAGCTAGTCGAATGGGTTTTAAAATAGATGATGAAATGGTCGAAATTAATGGCCATTGTCAGGAATGTCTTGTAGCAGGAAAATGAAAGTAATGATTATTTTACAGAGACTGTTATTGGTTTTACTTGCTCTATTTACTTTTACTTCTAAAACTGTGGCCGAAGATAAAATAAATGCCTTTGTTAGTATCTTGCCACAACAATATTTTGTCGAACAAGTGGGTGGTGAACTTGTTGATGTTCGGGTTATGGTCGGCCCCGGACAAAACCCAGCAACGTATGAACCGACACCGCAACAAATGGCAGCATTGGCGAATGCTGATATTTATTTCAGTATTGGTGTGCCATTTGAAAAAGCATGGCTTAATAAAGTTAAACAGAGTAATGATAAGCTTGTTGTTATTGAATGTTGTGAGTCATTATCTGATTTACATGGTCACTCGCATCATGGTCATGGGCATCACGAGCATCATGATGATCTTGATCCGCATATCTGGACGAGTCCGAAAAAAGTTATTCAGCTTGTTAAGTTGATTGAAAACTCTCTTCTACAAGTTAGTCATTCAGATAAACAAGCTTTTAAAGAATCGGCTGGAAATTTTATTATAGAACTTAATAAACTCGATGCGTTTATCAGAGCAAGTTTTGTTGATTTAAAACAGCGCGAATTAATTGTCTCACACCCATCCTGGGCTTATTTTGCTAAAGAATATAACTTGTCACAAATCTCTATTGAACAAAATGGCAAGGAGATTCAGGCTAAATCACTGGTTAAATTAATTAAGTCTGCAAAAGAAAAAAATATTAAAGCTGTTTTTGTTCAACAGCAGTTCAGTGATAAGGCAGCAAGAATAATTGCAAAAGAACTTGATGCTGATATTTATGAGCTTGATCCTTTAGCATTTAATTACATAGAAAACATGAATGATGTAACTAGTAAAATTATTAAAGGACTTTCCAGTGACTGATGACAATAATGATATTGTTATAGATATAAACAATGTCAGTTTTAATTATGGCATTGTGTCTGTGTTGGAAGATATTTCTTTAAGGATTCATGAAGATGAATTTATTGGCATTATCGGCCCGAATGCCAGTGGCAAAAGTACGCTGCTTAAATTAATTCTCGGTTTATTAAAACCGGATCAAGGTACAATTAAAATATCAAATGAAAAATGTCAGCATGCAAAGAACCATATTGGTTATGTGCCACAGCATGTTAATTTTTCTCGTGATTTTCCTGTAACAGTCGAAGAAGCTGTGTTGATGGGGCATATTACTTCTTCATCATTATTTTTTAAGTTTAGTAAAAGCGAGATTGCCAGTGCTGAAAAAGCGATGCAAAAGCTGGAAATTGAAAATATTGCAAAACGTCAAATTGGCTCTTTATCCGGAGGACAACTTCAACGTGTATTAATTGCGCGAGCATTAGTTTGCCAGCCCAATATTTTAATACTGGATGAACCGACTTCTAATGTAGATATGCGTGTTGAAGAAGATATCTTTGCGTTGTTAAAAAACTATAGTGAACACATGACGATCATTGTTGTTTCCCATGATATTGCATTTATTTCTGGTTATGTCGATCGTGTTGCATGCCTAAACCACACACTCGTTTGCCATGATACTGAATCAATTAGCGGCAAGATGATCGAAGAACTTTATGATGCGCCGGTTAAAATGATTCATCATCATCACGAATAACATGACTGACTTCATTACAGCGTTATTTGAATATAACTTTTTACAACATGCTGTTATTGCCTGTTTTTTAGCGAGCATTAGTTGTGGTGTGATTGGTAGTTATATCGTGGTTAAAAAAATAAGTTTTTTAACAGGTGGCATAGCACATTCAGTTCTGGCAGGAATGGGCATGGCTTATTTCTTTGGTGCATCACCAATCATGGGTGCCATTATTGCCGCACTCATATCGAGTATTTTAATTGGCTGGATCAGTCTGCGCTGGAAAGAGCATGAAGATATATTGATCGCAGCGTTCTGGTCAGCTGGTATGGCGATTGGTATTTTATTCTTATCGAGGACTCCGGGCTATAACGTTGACTTAATGAGCTATTTGTTTGGCAATATATTATTGATTACCAATAATGATTTAATTTTAATGTTGATGCTGGATATTGTCGTGTTGGGAATAGTTATGCTTTGTTATAAACACTTTTTAGTTAGTGTTTTTGATGAAGAGTTTGCAAGCTTACATGGTATTAATACCGAATTCTTTTATATCTTATTACTATGTTTAATTTCGTTAACAATTGTTATTCTGATCCAACTCGTTGGCCTGATATTAGTCATTGCGCTTTTAACTCTGCCAGCAGCGATAGCAAATCAGTATGTGACATCGCTGTATAAAATGTTTATTTTATCAGCGATTATTTGTGCAGTGATCAGTGTCAGCGGAATAGCGATATCTTATGAACCTGATTTGCCAACAGGTTCGGTCATCGTATTATTAGCTTGTGTCTGTTACTTCATATCGGTATTTATTAAACGGATACTCGGTAAAAAGTTACATTCGTAAACTACTTTTTACGTCTTGCCTTGCTTGCTTGTGCAAGGTTATCAATTAATTCAATCGTTTTTTCCCAACCCAGACAGGCGTCGGTAATACTCTGACCATAGACTAATTCCTTATCTGGCTTTACATCTTGTCGACCTGCAACAAGATGACTTTCGATCATCGTGCCAATGATTCGTTTATCACCATTAGCAATTTGTTCAGCGACAACATTCGCCACATCAACCTGCGCGTCATGTTGTTTTTTACTGTTTGCATGACTTAAATCAACCATGATCGTTGCCAGAAGATTTGCCGCTTCAAGTTCTTTCGAAACTTTTTCTATACTGTCTGCATCGAAATTAGGCTCTTTACCACCACGCAGAATAATATGTGTGTCAGGATTACCTGTTGTAGAAAATATAGCGGCATTTCCTTCTTTCGTAACTGACAAAAAGTTATGCGGACGTATTGCTGCCCCGATTGCATCGACTGCAATTTTAGTTGTACCTAACGTACCATTCTTAAAACCAACGGGACATGATAAACCTGAAGACAGTTCACGGTGCACCTGACTCTCAGTTGTTCTAGCACCTATTGCTCCCCAGCTAATTAAGTCAGTAACATATTGTGGCGTGATTAAATCCAGATATTCTGTTGCTGCTGGTATACCCATTTCATTGAGATCAAGTAACAGTTGCCTAGCTAAATGTAATCCTCTGTTAATGTTGCAGCTATCATCTAAATCAGGATCGTTAATCAGACCTTTCCAGCCGACAGTTGTTCGTGGCTTTTCAAAATAAACACGCATAATGATGAGTAAGTCTTCAGCATATTTTTCTTTTAAGGCTTTTAATCTGCCAGCATATTCTTTTGCTGCATCAATATCATGAATTGAACAAGGACCAGAGATAACGATTAGGCGATCATCTTCACCGTGTAAAATTTTATGGATTTCGTTTCGGGTGATGGCTGTTGTTTCTGCAGCTTTGTCAGTAATAGGAATTTCTTCGGCAATAACAGCTGGAGAAATAACAGGTTTGATTGAATTGATTCTTAAATCGTCTGTAATGTAATTCATAGTGCTTTAATCTTATTTTATAATTTTTAATTAATAG
>JBELBG010000123.1:0-5275 GCA_042095435.1 Thiotrichaceae bacterium
ATCAGACTCAACAACAGATGCTGCAATAACCAAGTCACCTTCATTCTCACGGTCTTCATCATCCATTAAAATGACCATGCGACCATTACGGATATCTTCAATAAGCTCTGATGTTGTATTAAGTGCCATATTAATTATTAATTAGTTTTTCTAGATAACGTGCAATTTGATCAACTTCCAAGTTTACCTCTATGTTAACCTTGTACCCTGAAAAAATGGTTTCAGATAAAGTATGTGGAATAATATTAACACTAAATACATTCTCATTAACATCGTTAACCGTCAAACTGACACCATCAACTGTGACCGAGCCTTTTTTTGAAATATATTTCTTTAATGCATCAGGGGATTCTATTTCAAACCTAATTGACCGACCTTCATCTTGTCTATCGATAATTTTACCAATACCGTCAACATGACCAGAAACCAGATGACCATTTATTCGATCTGACAACCTCATCGCTTTTTCCAGATTAACTGGTGAGTCTTCTTTTAAGTTTGAAAAAGTAGTTAAAGCTAAAGTTTCTGCTGATAAGTCGGCAATAAAAGAATGTTCGCTTTTTTCAATAATAGACAAACACGTTCCATTGACCGCAATACTATCTCCAATATTCATATCTTCCAGAGTCATTACTCCAGTATCAAAGATAAAGCGGCTATCCTTATCTTTTTTTTCGATGGAAAGTATCTTTCCTGTTGTTTCAATAATACCTGTAAACATTTAAACCACTTTAGCTAATTTTATACGTTAAACGAACATCATCACCAAATTGTCTGATATCCATTAATTTAGTTTTTATTGCCTCTTGCAAATTTTCCAATGCTGTTAATTTTACCAACGGTTGTGCAGTATCTCCCAGTAGCATTGGAGCCATGTATATCCATAATTCATCCACTAACTCTGATTCAAGTAATCTACCAACAAAAGTTGAACCGGCTTCAACCATGACTTCATTTATTTCAAACTCTTTTGTCAGGTGTGACAACACATCTTTTAGCCATAGTTCAGACCTGGGTAAATAAACGACTTCTGCACCTGTCTTATTTAATTCTTTAACCCGCTCGTTATTCTTGATTTCCGTATAAATAATTATTTTACCTGCATCAGCCTCAGCAAGCTGAAAGAGCTTTGCTTGCGTTGATATTTTAAGCTGTCTATCAATAATAACGCGTAACGGCTGTCTGACATTGAAATCGATACCTCTCGCATTTAAAGAAGCATCATCTTTTTCAATCGTATCTAGAGTTGATAAAATTGCGCTGCTTGCCGCACGTAAACGATGCACATCTTTTCTTGATTGTATTGAACTGATCCACTGACTGTCGCCATTTTCCAAAGCCGTTCGTCCATCCATGCTCATTGCCATCTTACAGCGAAGGTAGGGTAAGCCTTTTGTCATACGCTTGATAAAACCAGGGTTCAGCTTGATAGCTTCAGCTTCAAGCAACCCCTGCTTAATAATAATACCTGCCTCTTCCAGTTTTTTAATGCCTGTCCCCGACACAAGAGGATTAGGATCTGACATTGCAATAATAACTTCTTTTACATTTGCTTTAATTAATGCATCAACGCACGGTGGTGTACGCCCATGATGAGAACAGGGTTCTAATGTTAAATAAACCGTAGTAGCAGAAGCATCATTGCATTGATTAAGTGCATGAATTTCAGCATGCGCTTCACCACTTACAACATGCCAACCTTCAGCAATGATACGGTCATCTTTTACAATGACACAACCGACTCGTGGATTAGGATCGCAAGTATAATGCCCGTGCTTTGCCAGATAAATAGCACGAGACATAAATTGATAGTCGTGTGTTTCCCACGTCAACTATCATCTCCATCATCTGTGCCAAGTAAATCAAGCTGACTTTTTTGTAATTCCGGTGGTAGTTCATTTTCGACACGTTCTATTTCTTCAAGAAATGCTTTTACATCTTCAAACTTCCTGTAAACAGAAGCAAAACGAACATAGGCGACCTGATCAATGCCGCGTAGTTGTTCCATAACCCAGTCTCCAACCTTAATTGACTCTACTTCCTTATCGCCTGTTGCTCTCAAATCATGCATGATATTGGATACTGCAATATCAATTTTTTCCATTTCTACTGGTCTTTTTTGCACCGCACTGAGCAAGCCACCACGTAATTTTTCTTCGTTAAACGGCTCGCGACGACCATCAGATTTAATAATGCGAGGCAGATTAAGTTCGGCAGACTCATACGTCGTAAACCGTTCCTTACATTTAGTACATTCGCGACGACGACGGATCTGTTCGCCTTCCCCAACAAGTCGAGAGTCAATCACTCGTGTATCAAGATCAGAGCAAAATGGACAACGCATAGTATTTTAATTTTCCCATTTTTAAAAAACTGAGGGATTGTCAAAGTCCTTAAACAATAACAACCCCTCATATCGGTAATACGAAAAGTACTAAAACTTGATTACTTTAAATCTTCGTTCGACTCATATAATGGTCGACTCTTACAAAGCTCAAGTACTTCACTTTTAACTCGCTCGATAACAGAATCATCACCCATATTATCCATGATGTCACAAATCCAGCTTGCGACCTGACGACAATCATCTTCATTAAAACCACGAGTTGTAATTGAAGGCGTACCAATACGAATACCACTAGTCACAAAAGGTGATTGTGGATCGTTCGGAACAGCATTCTTATTCACCGTAATGTTAGCTTTACTTAAAGCTGCATCAACATCTTTACCTGTCAAACCTTTATCAATCATATCGACAAGAAATAAATGATTTTCAGTTCCGCCGGATACGACTGATAAACCACGATCCAGAAAGACTTCTACCATAGCTTTGGCATTCGCTTTTACAGCCTTAATATATTCTTTAAATTCAGGCTGCATACATTCTTTAAACGCAACTGCTTTTGCTGCAATCGTGTGCATATGTGGGCCACCTTGATAAGCAGGGAAAACCATAAAATTGATTTTCTTTTGAATATCTTCATTGGCCTTGCCCATGATAATACCTGAACGTGGACCACGTAACGTTTTATGTGTGGTTGATGTCGTTATATCGGCAATTTTTACCGGACTAGGATATTCACCCACAGCGACTAAACCTGCTATGTGAGCAATATCTGCCACCAAAATCGCACCTACTTTATCCGCAATATCACGAAAGCGTTGCCAATCCCAGTCCTGAGAATACGCTGAGAAACCAGTCCAGATCATTTTGGGTTTATGCTCTAAAGCTAATTCTTCAGCTTGATTATAATCAATAATACCCTTGTCATCTAAACCGTATTGAACTGCATTAAATACACGGCCTGAAACGTTAACATGCGCACCGTGTGTTAAGTGACCACCATGAGCAAGCGATAAACCCATTATCGTATCACCCGCTTCTAATAATGCTAAATAAACAGCGCCATTTGCCTGCGAACCGGAATGGGGCTGGACGTTCGCCCAATCTGCACCAAATAATTCACAAGCACGATCGATGGCCAACTGTTCAGCAACATCGACATATTCACAACCACCGTAATAACGTTTGCCTGGATAACCCTCTGCATACTTGTTGGTTAAGACGGAACCCTGGCACTCCATGACTCTTGGACTAGTCATATTTTCTGATGCGATTAATTCAATGTGTTCTTCTTGGCGACGCCGTTCTGACTCCATTGCGGAGAAGAGTTCGGGATCAAATCCTTCCACTGTTGTGTTTTTTGTAAACATACGTTTTCCTCAATAACTAATTAAAAATTTTGAAATTGTTATCTCATCTCTAAATGAGCAAAAAAGTCTTTTTTATTATATGAAAGCGTGGAACCGCTTTTCCTCAATAGCTGGTATTGATCCCCAATAGGAGGCACGAATGTTACCAAAACACGTCTTGTAATGCATTGATGTCATCAGGATTAAGTGAGCATTTTTTGATCTATCTTAATTTTACCTCTTACTCTCCTTAAAAAAAACCTATGTTGTTGATAGTAAAGTATTTTTATGTCCATATTTATACCTGATTTCTGTTTTTTGTGTGAAGAAATTTACTTATCAGCCGATATAGTGTTTACCAATATAAATAATTGGGAAAATAGAAATAAATCATGCTGCCTAGCCTAGTTAAATAAAATACGTATGTTTCTCAATAACTTAAGAATTAAAAGTAATCATAAACTTACAGATGAAGTCGAACTTAACCGTATCGAAAGACGCTTTCTGAAAATAAACCGGGATCGAACTGATCTAACCCAGCAAGGCTTGAACGACCGACAAAAAGGCTTTATTGAATTACTACCACTGCTTTTTCATGAAAATAACCCTGAATTACCCGGCTATGTTAATGACGAAGTACCAGCTGGTGTTTTCAACTATTCACCGCAACTAAATCTTATATGCCAATTCGCCGTGCCCGCCGTAACCTGAGCATTAACGGTATGTATTTTATGAGTAGTAGTGACTCTATAGCCTATAACAGTAAAAGTGATTTTGCCGTGTCGTATTTGAACAGGAAACTCACAGTGATAAATTAATTGAGAAAATTTTTAAATTAAACAAGACTAACAAAATACAGCTTTTTTATTATATAAATAACAAAATGGCTGATATTTATATCACCGACGAAAACGGTTCCTTGTTTTGTCAAACTGAGCCTTTCCATAACAGCAAGACTTTAATTAATCACTATAACTTATTTTTGAAAGCGCCATTAATCGACTTTTATTTTTAATGCTCGATGTACAAACCAATTTTGAAAATATAGCAATTGAATTTTCCCAGATAAATTTAGACAAGATTAAAAATATTAAAATAAATAAAATCAATAATGAAATAGAGCGAAATGGAAAAGGTTTTTTCAATATTCAAGTCATCGGTAGTCCTGATGATGAGCATCATTCCTTAACTATATTTTGTGATGATATTGAGCTTTCCTATAATGAGCATGATAATAACCTATTCAATGTTATTGCCGAATATATCATTGGCAAACGCGCAAGCAGACAAAAATATCCTGTTTATATTACAGATATAGACATCTCTATAGGACTCACCGGTCAAGTTGAATCTGACAAACTACAAACAATTTAATACCTGAATTATAAAAATCGTATTGAAGACAAACTAAACCAGGCAATTGCAACACATTAATTAATTTCAAAACGAGATTAACCGAAAAGACTCACGTATAATTCGTATCTTTTAATGAAAGTAAAACTTGTGTCTGATACAGAGAAATTACTAAAGCGACTCGATGCCCTACTCGATAGAGTAGAACCTTTAATCCCGACCTTACCGA
>JBELBG010000124.1:0-5244 GCA_042095435.1 Thiotrichaceae bacterium
TGTGGCCGCGCTGTTTTCCATAAATCCAGATCGGGATAAAGCTGTCTTCCAATACCCTCAATATTGATAATTGTTTTCTGTAACATAATTAACTGCGGCATAATTTCTACATCAAAACTTTGCGCTATTTGTAATAGACGTTGTAATAACTCACCAAACGATATTTCATGCATAGGCCGGTCAAGTAATGGTTCACAGACAGAACGAATCGCTGATTCGAGTTCATCCATTCGGGTTCCTTTTGGCACCCAGCCTGATTCTATATGCAAAGCAGCAACACGATGATAATCACGATTAAGAAAAGCCAGGAAGTTATCAGCAAGATAACGCTGATCGAATTCTGTTAATGAACACATGATACCAAAATCGATTACTTTAACTGTATCAAGATGATTCCCTTCTGCTGGCCCGACAAAAATATTTCCCGGATGCATGTCTGCATGAAAAAAGTTATCTCGAAATACTTGCGTAAAGAAAACTTCAACACCGTATTCGGCTAACCACTTCAGATCAACATTTGCTTCTTTTAATGCTTCTACATCACGAACCGAAATACCTGTAACGCGTTCCATTGCCAATACATTGCGTCGTGTTAATTTCCAATTAATTTCCGGAACAAAATAACGTTCCTGCTCTATAAAATTACGTCTCAACTGTGACGCATTGGCAGCTTCTCTTTGCAGATCCAATTCGTTAAGTAATGTTTTTTCAAATTCTTTAACGACACCGGTAAACTTTAATGCTTCACCGTGAGGGAAATATTTCTCCGCTTTTTCAGCAAGAAGATGTAATAAATTTAAGTCTTTACGGATAACGATTTCAATATCAGGCCGTAAAACTTTAACAATAAAATCACGACCATCTTTAAGCGTCGCTCGATGAACTTGTGCAACAGAAGCAGAAGCTAGAGGTTTCTCATCAAATTCCAGGAAGACTTCACTCAAGTCACACTCATAGGCTTCTTCTATGATTTTACGTGCAATCTTTCCAGAAAAAGGAAACACTGCATCCTGCAACTTAGCCAGTTCATTAACAATATCTTCTGGCACAATATCACGACGTGTAGATAAGATTTGTCCTAGCTTGACATAGATAGGCCCCAGTTCTTCCAGCATTAATCGTAAACGTTCTGCCCGTGTTCCCTTTCTTCTTAAACCAAACCAATTCCATGGAAACATGTAAAAGATGATACGAAAGGGTTTGAATAACGGTGTAGAAAAAATATATTCATCCAGTCCATATTTAATAAATACTCGTTGAATTGTTAATAAGCGAAAAAATTGTTCCATTGTTTAGTGTTCCTGTATTCGCTTTTCCAATTTTTTTAATCTTTGTTCAAATCGATCGACATCATCACGCAACATATCGACTTCTTTATTAAACTCTTCGACTAACAGATCGTCTGGTAACATATTAATTTCAAAACGCAGGTATTCGCTCATATCATTTGCTAAAGTTTTACTGGTATTCGCAGCGAATCGCGTTGTTCCTCGGAGAAACTTTCCGATTTGATACGCCATACTGTCTCCAACCCATTTT
Organism: Thiotrichaceae bacterium; assembly: GCA_042095435.1. Lineage (GTDB taxonomy): Bacteria > Pseudomonadota > Gammaproteobacteria > Eutrophobiales > Eutrophobiaceae > UBA7359. Next base: position 1,540 of record JBELBG010000124.1, read on the forward strand.
GAAAGAGGCTCTTCCAGATCGATTTCTATTGTCTGCATAATTTCCTGAAATCGCTGGGCAAGACCAATATCACCGATAATCTGCATATCCGTTGGTAACGTCCCTTTACTTTCTTTTGATGATGCCATCATTTTTATAAAGTTTGTTGGTGTACCTTTTATTAAAACATCGGGCTTGTCCTGATAATCAGCCTGCATCAGCAAACCTTTTTCAGACGGAAATAAAAAAATAGTCAGGTTCGTATTAAGAAATTCGAAACCAAGCACCTTCTCTTGTAGTGCAGCGAGAGAACATAACGTTTCTTCATCAAGACTTAACGCCTTATTGATTAACGTTTCTACATGAACAATCCATTCTGGCGCTTTATTTTCAGGTACTGCGCTCATATTTTATAACCCCGATGAATCGCAACAATACCGCCAGACATATTATGATATTGCACTCTTTCAAAACCGGCATTTTGCATCATGCTTGCCAATGCTTTCTGAGCGGGATGCATACGAATCGACTCCACCAAGTATTGATAACTGGCTTCATCATTCGCTACCGCTTTGCCAAACATCGGGATTAATTTAAATGAATATTCATCATAAATTTTGTTGAATACAGGAATCACTATTTTTGAAAATTCAAGAATGATTAATTGAGAACCGTATTTCAGTTTGCTATACATCGAGCGTATTGCGGCATCTTTATCTGTTACATTACGCAAGCCAAAAGCAATAGTCATACAATCAAAACTGTTATCTTCAAACGGTAAAGCTTCTGCATTTCCCTGCACATAATCAATGCCTTTGAATAAACCCTTATCAAGAAAACGGTTACGTCCTTCCTTCAGCATCTCAGCGTTAATGTCACACAAGGTAACGCGTCCATCATCGCCAAGTTGTTTATATATTAATCGGGCAATATCACCGGTACCGCCGGCCAGATCGAGCACCTGATAGTTTTTTCTGATTGCACAAAGATGAACCGCCTGACGTTTCCATAAACGATGAACACCGAGTGACATGATGTCATTCATCAAATCATATTCGGAAGCAACAGAACTGAAGACATCAGCTACACGACGTGCTTTATCCTCGGTAGGAACTTGTTCATAGCCAAAATGGGTTGTAGATTGCTCATTCATCAGGTCTTCTAACATAACCGACTTTCTTTAAAGCGTCGAGATAGTTCACCCAGTTGTTATCATGTTCAATACCTAATTCATACAAGTATGACCATGAATATAAACCGGTGTTATGTCCATCATCAAAAATCAGTTTTACAGCATAATTCCCGACCGGTTCAATTTCTGAAATATTGACGTTTTCTTTTCCGGTTTGAAGTACTTCTTGTCCCGGCCCATGACCTTTTACATCAGCAGACGGAGAATGAACGCGTAGATATTCGCAAGACAATTCAAACTTCTCACCATCATCATACTCAACTTCGAGTATGCGAGACGTTTGATGCAAATTGATAGCAACGGGATTGGAGTTATTTTCTGACATTATTATTAAACTACTCTTAAAGGATGTAACGACTTAAATCTTCATCTTCGACAAGTTCATTGAGATGATCATTAACATAAGTTTCATCAATATTAATAGACTCACCTTTTTTATCCGAAGCTTCAAAAGACAAAGTTTCCAACAAACGTTCCATAACTGTATGTAATCGACGTGCACCGATGTTTTCAGTATTGTCATTTACTTGCCAGGCTATTTCAGCAATTCGTAAAATACCATCATCAGTGAAAGTAATATCAACACCTTCTGTCGCTAATAGCAATGTATATTGCTCCGTTAATGATGCATCCGGTTCAGTTAAAATACGAACAAAATCATCTGCCACAAGTGCATTTAATTCAACGCGAATAGGCAAACGTCCTTGTAGTTCAGGAATGAGCTCAGAGGGCTTGGCAAGATGAAACGCACCCGAAGCAATAAATAAAATATGATCCGTTTTCACCATGCCGTATTTGGTTGAAACAGTACTGCCTTCAACTAAAGGTAATAAGTCACGTTGCACACCTTCACGCGACACATCAGCACCCGTCGTTTCAGAACGGCGCGTGACTTTATCCAGTTCATCGAGAAAAACAATCCCATGTTGTTCAACATGTTCAATCGCACGCGCTTTTAGATCATCTTCGTTCACCATCTTCGCTGCTTCTTCTTCAGCTAATAGTTTTAATGCATCTTTAACGGGTAATTTGCGTGTTTGTTTTTTATTACTACCCATATTATGAAACATGCCTTGTAACTGGTTGGTCATTTCTTCCATACCGGGAGGCGCCATGATTTCTACACCGATATTGGGCGCATTTAATTCTGTTTCAATTTCCTTATCATCGAACTTTCCTTCGAGAATCATTTGTCTGAACTTTTCACGTGTTGAATTAATACTTGAAGATTCATCATGTTCCTCTTCGCCCATCATCCGCGCAGGTGGTAGCAATATATCCAGCACTCTTTCCATCGCTGCCTTGTCAGCCTGATCACGTACTTTATGCATTTCAATTTCACGCGTTTGCTTAATCGCAATATCTGCAAGATCACGGACAATTGATTCAACATCACGACCAACATAACCGACTTCGGTAAACTTAGTCGCTTCAATTTTTATGAAAGGAGCTTGTGCTAACTTGGCAAGACGTCGTGCTATTTCAGTTTTACCAACACCGGTCGGACCAATCATTAAAATGTTTTTGGGTGTAATTTCGTTTCGGATGGTTTCATCAACCTGTGCACGACGCCAGCGATTACGTAAAGCAATTGCAACTGCGCGTTTAGCTGAATCCTGACCAATAATGTGTTTATTCAATTCGGCGACAATGGCCTGTGGAGTTAATTCTGTCATGTTATACGTTTACGTTTTTTGTTATTGATTAAAATTTTTATAATTCTTCAATAGTTAAATTAGAATTCGTGTAAATGCAGGTATCGGCAGCAATACCCAGACCTTTCTCTACAATCTCTCTGGCACCTAGATCAGTATTTTCGAATAAAGCTCTTGCTGCAGACTTTGCATAATCGCCACCGGAACCAATTGCCATAATATGGTTTTCCGGTTCGATAACATCACCGTTACCAGAAATGATCAATGATGTAGATTTATCAGCAACGCAGAGTAATGCTTCCAGCCTGCGTAACATTCTGTCGGTTCGCCAGTCTTTTGCTAGCTCAACCGCTGCACGCATTAAATTCCCTTGGTGTTTTTGTAATTTCGCTTCAAAACGTTCAAATAAAGTAAATGCATCTGCCGTTCCACCAGCAAAACCGGCGATAATTTTTTCATCATATAAACGACGCACTTTACGCGCATTACCTTTCATAACCGTATTTCCCAATGAGACCTGCCCGTCACCACCAATAACGACGTGACCGTCACGTCGGACAGATAAAATCGTTGTACCTCTATATTGTTCCAATGTGTCTCTCCTAGTAAGCAGGGGCGAATTGTACCCGAGGACTTCAGTAATTCCGATACATAACTGTCTGATATAGGGGTGATTTAGCCAAACTCAAGCAATTAGACTAATCTGCTTTCTTCCGGCGTGCTCTGGGGTGGGTTTTATCGTAAACCTCTGTTAAATGTTGAAAATCCAGGTGCGTGTATACCTGAGTCGTGCTGATATCCGCATGTCCGAGTAATTCCTGAACCGCACGTAGATCACTACTGGATTCAAGCAAATATCAAAAATAAAAAGAAAATGGC